>JARRMU010000006.1:0-41785 GCA_037385645.1 Gemmatimonadales bacterium | reverse complement strand
ACCCGCGGGAGTCACTCCGGCGCTACATCGAAGGGCGAATCGCCCTCGGCGAGCCGCCGGTCATTCTAACGCGTCACAGCCGGAGAGAGACGCTGGAAGCTCTTGCCGGGGGAGGCCGAACGGTCGAGGCCCGCCAGCCGGACCCGACCGCGCCGCCGGCAGCGGAGCCTGGAGAGCCGGGTGCTTCCACGCCTTCCGCTCCGGAGCTGGCTCGGCTCGCGCTGGAGGGCACGGCCGAGCGGATCCGCGAGCTCGACTTCAATGAGCTGCGGGAAGTCGCGCTCGCCTGTCGACGATGTGCGCTGCACGAGGGCCGGCAGCACGTGGTTTTCGGCGAGGGTGCCGTGGACGCTCGCCTCGTCTGTGTCGGTGAAGCACCGGGCGCGGTGGAGGATCAAACCGGGCGGCCCTTTGTCGGACGGGCGGGCCAACTGCTGGATCTCATGTTGATGTCGGTGGGGCTGCGTAGAGACGAGGTCTACATCTGCAACGTCCTCAAATGTCGACCGCCCGGAAACCGGAATCCTCAGCCGGAAGAAGTCGCCGCGTGCTCGCCGTTGCTTCTTCAGCAGATCGACCTGATCGACCCCAAGGTGATCGTGGCATTCGGCACGTTCGCGGCTCAGACCCTGTTGGGAACCCGAGAATCGATCGGGCGTCTGCGCGGAAGGACCCATCTCTACGGCCGCTTTCCGCTGGTCGTCACCTACCATCCCGCCGCCTCGCTGCGAAACCCGAGCTGGAAACGTCCGACGTGGGAGGACCTGCAGATTGCCCGCCGCGTCGTGGACGGAGATTCCAGGCTCCGTTCCGGAGCGCAGGGCGGCGAGCTTTCCCTCGACCTGCCGTGATGGGGTCGCGATGACCGACTCGATGCTCTCAGAGCGCTCCATCGCCACGGCAGCCGCAGATGTGTTCTCGGGCCGGCAGCCTCCGTGGTCCCAGGAGGCGGAGGTATCGATCCTCGGTGGCATGCTCATCGACGGTGACGCGGTCGCGATGGCGATGGAGGCCGTCGATGACAGCGCCTTCTTCCGGGAGGGCAACCGCCGGATATTCCGCGGAATGATGCGGCTGTACAATCGGGGCGACGTCATCGACCCGGTGACGCTCTCCGACGAGCTGAAGTCGGCCGGTGAGCTCGATTCCTCAGGCGGGATGGAGTACCTGGCTCAGCTTGTCGATGCCGTGCCGACCGCCGCGAACATCGAGTACCACTGCAGGATTCTGCGCGACAAGGCTACCCTGCGTCGCCTCATCGAGGAAGCCACGGAGATCATCCGGGAAGCCTACGACGCTCCCGCCGGAAGCTCGCAGGAGACGCTGGATCGAGCCGAGCAACGGATCTTCCAGATCTCCGAGACGGCCAGCCGGAGAGGCTTCATCTGGATCAAGGAGATCCTCTGGCCGGCCTTCGAGCGTATCGAGGAGATGCAGCGAACAGGGGCGGTTACGGGCGTGCCGACCGGGTTCACGGACCTGGACCGGTACACGGCCGGATTTCAGCCGTCCGATCTGATCGTCCTCGCGGGCCGGCCGTCGATGGGAAAGACGGCACTCGCGCTGAACTTCGCCCAACACGCCGCGATCGAACACGAGAAGCACGTGGCGATCTTCTCCCTCGAGATGGCAAAGGAGTCGCTGGTGCAGCGGTTGCTGTGTGCCGAAGGCCGGGTCGACTCCAGCCGGCTTCGGCATGGCAGGCTGGAAGACGACGAGTATGGCCGGCTCGCCACGGCCGCCGGACTGCTGAACACGGCGCCGATCTGGATCGACGACACTCCCATGCTGACCGCGCTGGAACTGAGGGCCAAGGCGAGGCGTCTGCGAGCGGAGGTTGATCTGGAGTTGGTGATCGTCGATTACCTTCAACTGATGGCCGGACCACGAGGCGCCGAGAATCGACAACAGGAGATCAGCTCGATCTCGCGCTCGCTGAAGGCCGTGGCCAAGGAGCTCAACGTGCCGCTGCTCGCCCTCTCGCAGCTCTCGCGGGCGCCTGAGCAGCGAACGGACCATAGACCTGTGCTGGCCGATCTGCGCGAATCCGGCGCGATCGAACAGGACGCGGATCTGGTCATGTTCATCTACCGGGAAGAGGTCTACAAAGGCCCGATCGACCGGGACGGGAATTCGATCGAGGGCGAAGCGGAGCTCATCATCGGCAAACAACGCAACGGACCGACCGGCGAAGTGCCGCTCTACTTTCACAAGCAGTATACGTTGTTCGATTCCAGATCTGATCGTGACGAGCCTTTCTGATCGCAATTCCACCCCACCCGTGCCGCGGCGGTGAGTTCCAGCGGTAAGGCCCGTTCGGCCGCGGCCGGATTCTTCTGCACCTCATGCGGTAACGAAAGCCTCCGCTGGGAAGGCCGCTGTCCCGCGTGCGGCGACTGGAACACGCTCGCCGAGGCCCCTGCCTTGCCGGGTCCGCGGCGTGGACGGGGGCGACGCGTAAGCGGCGGAGTGACCGCCCGGCCGCTCCGCGACACGATCGCAGCGGACGCTTCCCGCCTCGTCATAGGATTGGGCGAGCTCGACCTGGTGCTCGGCGGCGGACTCGTGGCGGGATCTCTCGTGCTTCTTGGCGGTCCGCCCGGCATCGGCAAGTCCACCCTTCTGCTGCAGGCCGCGGCGGCGATCCAGCGATCCGGCGGGAGCGCGCTCTATGTGTCGGGTGAGGAGTCTGCGCCCCAGGTCCGGCTTCGCGCCGAGCGCGTGAGCGTTGAGGCGCTGGACGTCGATTTTCTCGGAGCGACGCATGTGGAAGAACTGATCCGTGCCGCGGAGTCATCGAAGCCCGACCTTCTCGGCGTGGATTCGATCCAGACGTTGGCGAGCTCGACGAGCGACGCGTCCCCGGGGACGATAAGCCAGGTTCGCGAATGCGCGGCGGCGCTGCAGGATTACGCCAAGTCGTCGCTCACGCCGGTCGTTATCGTGGGGCACGTGACCAAGGGCGGTGCTCTCGCCGGGCCCCGCACCCTCGAACACCTGGTCGATGCCGTGCTGCACTTCGAGGGAAGCCGCAGCCACGAGCATCGACTGCTGCGGGCCACCAAAAACCGCTTCGGCAGCGTCGACGAGGTCGCGGTCTTTCGCATGAGCGGCGAAGGTCTCATTCCGGTGGAGAATCCGTCCGAGGTCTTCCTCAGCGGCGTGGGTGAGTTCAGCGGTTCGGCCGTCGCCGTCACGTTCCAGGGGACGCGCCCTCTGCTGGCCGAGGTCCAGTGCCTGACGGCTGCGAGTCGCCTGGGGATCCCTCGTCGCACGACGGCAGGCTTCCCTCCGAGACGGCTGGCCCTTCTGATCGCCGTGCTGGAGCGGCGAGCCGGACTCGCTGCGCTCGACCGCGACGTATTCGTCAACGTCGTAGGCGGACTCCGGTTGCTCGATCCGGCGGCCGACCTGGCGGTCGCGGCGGCGTTGGCCTCGGCCGAGCTGGACCGGCCTGTCGGCAACCGGGCGTTCATCGGCGAGATCGGGCTGGGAGGGGAAATCCGGGCCGTTCCGAGCCTGGACCGCCGACTCTCGGAGGCCGCGCGTCTCGGAATGGCGGAAGTATATGCGCCCGCAGCGGGCTCGCAGGTGGACGACTCAGGATCGGAAGACAGCCGGATCCCGGCCGTCATTCGAATTCGTCACGTGCGCGAGCTGGTAGAGCGTTTGGGTTGAAAGAATACCGGGAGATCCGGCTCGATCCGCGAGATCCGCTGGTTTGGGAACCCGGAGTGTCCGCGGCCGTCCAGGCGCTCGACGAAGGAGGAATCCTCGTGCACCCGACATCGACCGTGTACGGGATCGGAGCGGCGGTGACCGAGGAGCTGAACGCCGAGATCAATCGCCTGAAGGGAAGGTCTCCGAACCGGAGCCTGATCCGTCTGGCCGGCAGCGTGGAGGTCCTTCGAAGGGAGCTTCCGGGGGCCGCATGGGACGAGCGGGTCGACAAGCTGGCCACGGAGTTCTGGCCCGGTCCATTGACCCTCATTCTGGATGACGGATCGGCGGAAGGGCTCGCCGTCCGGGTCGATGGCCACCCCGTCCTTCTGGTCGTCCTCGGCCGCTGGCGATCGCTGATGACCTCCACGAGCGTGAACCTGGAGGGGGAACCGCCAGCGACGAGGCGCCGCCCGGTCCGCAGGGTGCTGGAGGCGATGCCCGAGCCCAAGCGGCCCCTCACCTTCCTCGCTGCCGGATCGCTCCCGGCGTCCGCTTCTTCCACCGTCGTCTCAGTGCGGGGGAAAGCGCCCGAGATCATCAGACAGGGTCCGATCGATCGACGTCGGATCGCCCGCTGTATGGGAGAAGCGCTGTGAGTGAACCATCCATCGAGGCCGGAGTTCGGCGTGTCCTCTTCCTTTGCACAGGCAACACGTGCCGGAGCCCTCTGGCCGAGGTGATCGCTCGTGATACGGCAGGCAGGCTCGGCCTGGAACTGGAGTTCCGCTCGGCCGGGATAGCGGCGCACGAAGGTGCTCCGGCCTCCGAGGGGTCCGAGATCGTCGCGAGGGCCCATGGGCTCGACTTGGGGACTCATCACGCCAGGCAGTTCACGTCCGAGCGAGCCCGCGGCTTCGATCTCATCCTCGCGATGGATCGGGTCCACGTGGGAGTCGCGGAAGACGTCGCGCCCGAGATACCCTGCCGCGTCATCACCGATTACTTGCCGGAGCAGGACGCCCGGAGGGGTACGTCCGTCCCCGACCCCTTCGGCGGCTGGACGGACCGATACGAGGAAGCCTTCCAGCTGATCGATGCGTCGCTCACGGCCTTCCTGGGGGCGCTCGCTATCGGCCCTTCTTCCGACACGAGGTGAGGTCCAGGTACGTCCTTCTCGGCCTTCCCGTCGGGCACTCGCCGGCACCGGCGATGTATGGGGCGGCGTTCAGCGCTCTCGGAGTCGACGCCGACTATACCACAACCTCGGTCACCGATCTCGAGCTGTCCGGCGCGATGCGCCGGATCGCCGAGCGCGGGGGCGGAAACATCACGTTGCCCCCTAAGCGGCGCGCCGCCGCCCTGCTCGACGTGTGCACCCCCTCTGTCGACCGCAGCGGGGCGTGCAACTGCTTCTGGAGAGACCGCGATGGGTCGCTGGTCGGAGACAACACCGACATCGCAGGCTTCCTCCGCTCTGTCCGGCGGCTGCTGAAGGACGCCGGCAGTCGGCTGGAAGGCTCCCGGACGCTGGACTCGATGAGGCCGGGGCCTCGGTCGCCGAGATTCTGAACCGGACGCGGCTCGGGGCAGATCGGATGCGGGACGAGCTCCAGCTCCAGGGCTTGCAGGCCCGTGTGCTGAGAAGCCGGGAAGAGGTGACCGGTCGTTACGATCTCGTGATCAACGCGACCTCTCTCGGCCTCCAAGCCTCCGATGCGCTACCGCTGGACCTGTCATGCCTCGAGACGACGGTGGCGTTCGACTGCGTGTACGGCCGGGACGGGACCGCGTGGACGCGGCATGCGAGAGGCTTGGGCTGGACGGCCGGCGACGGCCTGGACATGCTTGTCGAGCAGGCCCGGGCCAGCGTCCTCGACTGGCTTGGCGCGAAGCCCCCGGCCGGCCCGATGCGCGAGGCGGCGCTCGCCGCGCTCGCCAGATAGGGAATCAGCGGCCCTGGTCCCGCCTCAGACCGTCCAAGCGCTTGCCGGCCTGGCCGCCAGAGCGTTCGATCTGCTGCTGCCGCCATCCTGTGTTCTGTGCTCCTGTGCGGTGGCGGCCGGCGCGGCTCCGGTGTGTGCGCCGTGCTGGCATCGCCTGCCGCGCATCCTGCCTCCGCGCTGCGATCGGTGCGGAGCCACCCGCCTCACCCCGGTCGAGAGTGACGGCTGCGCGGCTTGCGCTGCCTGGCCGCCCGGGTGGATGCGAGCCGAAGCGGTCTGTCCGATGAGAGGGAGCGCCGCCACGCTCGTTCACGAGCTCAAGTACTCGGGCTGGACAGCGCTTGCCGTCCCCATGGGGCGGGCCCTCTCGGGCCCGGCGGCCAACCTCGCACGCCGGGCCCGCGTGCCGAAGAGCGAGTTGCTCCTGGCTCCGGTTCCGATCACATCGGCCAGACGCCGAGAGCGCGGGTTCAACCAGGCCCGCCTGCTCGCCGACGCGCTCTCCGATGTGCTGGGCGTGCGCGTCGCGGAGCTGCTGGAGCGGAGAACAGCGCGGCGGTCGCAGGTTCATCTCAGGCGTCGAGACCGGCTTGCCAACGCACCGGGGAGCTTCCGGCCGCGGGTCAGCGCGGAGGCGGACGAGTACGTGCGAAGACGTTCCGTCCTGCTAGTCGACGATGTCGTCACCACGGGCGCGACCGGGGCGGCGTGCGCGACGACGCTGGCCAAGGCCGGCTGGCGGCCGATCGGTCTCGTCAGCTTTGCTCGCTCCTGGCGCACCCTCGAGCCACCTGGCGATTCGCCGGCCCTCATGTAGGTTATCCCTCTCGATGGCGGGAGGCCGCCGGGCTCGCGTCCGGAGGGCCTGGCTCGCCCAATCTTCAGACTCAACCGAGGAGGAGCGCGCCATGGCCGCACGCGTGGCGATCAACGGATTCGGGCGAATCGGACGGCTCATCCTGCGTGCCGCCATCGGCCGAAAGACCGAAGACCTGGAGTTTGTAGCCGTCAACGATCTGACGGACAGCGCGACGCTTGCTCATCTGTTCAAATACGACTCGGTCCACGGCATCTTCCCGGGCGACGTGCGCGCGGAGGGCGACCGTCTGCACATCTCCGGGAGCCCGGTTCGGGTGCTCTCGGAGCGTGACCCGTCGAAGCTGCCGTGGGACGAGCTGGGTGTAGACATCGTTCTCGAGGCTACAGGACTGTTCCGCTCCCGCGAGGCAGCTTCCCAGCATCTGGAGGCCGGTGCGAACAAGGTCATCATCACGGCTCCCGCAAAGGAACCGGATGTCACGATCGTCCTCGGTGTGAACAGTGGAGACTACGACCCGGCATCTCACCGGGTCCTCTCGAACGCCAGCTGCACGACCAACTGCGTCGCCCCGGTCGCGAAAGTTCTGCACGACAACTTCGGATTCGAGCGCGGGCTGATGACCACGATCCACAGCTACACCAACGACCAGCGCATCTTGGACCTCCCGCACAAGGACCTGAGGCGCGCGCGGGCCGCCGCAGTTTCGATCATCCCCACCACGACCGGAGCCGCGAGGGCGATCGCTCTGGTCCTCCCGGAGCTGGAGGGCAAGGTGGACGGGATGGCGATGCGAGTGCCCACACCGAATGTCTCGCTCGTCGATCTCGTGGCCACGGTGGAGCGGGAGACCAACACCAGGGAGGTGAACGAGACCTTCCGCAGCGCCGCCGCCGGGGAGCTCGCCGGAGTCCTCGAGTACTCGAACGAGCCCCTGGTGTCGTGCGACTACGTCGGCAACCCCGCGAGCTCGATCGTCGACAGCCTAGCCACGTCCGTGCTGGACGGTCACATGGTCAAGATCATCGCCTGGTATGACAACGAGTGGGGCTATTCCAACCGGAGCTTGGAGCTCGCGTCCTTCGTGGCCGCTCGGCTGCCCGCGAAACCGAAGGTCTGAGAGCCGACCCGAATCGGGGAGCACACGTCCTCATGATACGGTCCCTGCGACAGCTGAATGCGACCGATCTCGCCGGAAAGCGCGTCCTCGTGCGAGTCGATTACAACGTGCCGATGGCCGAGGGACAGGTGCAGGACGCGACCCGAATCGAGGCGAGCTATCCGACCCTCGACTACCTGGCGGAGCACGGGGCTCGACCGGTGCTCCTCAGTCATCTCGGCCGTCCCGGTGGAAGCCCCGACCCCCGCTACTCGCTGGCTCCGCTCGTCGCCCTGCTTGCGGAGGGAGTCGGCCGCCCGGTGGTGTTCGCCGAGCCGGCGGACTCCGCGGAGGCCGTCGAAGCGAGCCGGAGCCTCCGGGATGGGGAGATCCTCCTGCTGGAGAACACGCGATTTCTCCCGGGTGAGACCAAGAACGACAAAGGATTAGCGCGCCGCTTCGCGGAACTCGGCGACCTGTTCGTCAACGATGCCTTCGGCACCACGCACCGGGCGCACGCATCGACTGTCGGGGTGGCCCAACTGCTCACTCCGGCCGTCGCGGGACTTCTTATCGAGCGGGAGCTGGCGGCGCTCGGCCGCCTCCGCGGGACGCCTGACGCCCCGTTCGTCGTCGCGCTCGGGGGCGCGAAGATCTCTGACAAGATCGACCTGCTCGAGGGGTTCCTCTCCCGCGCCGATCGGATCCTGATCGGTGGGGCGATGGCCAACACTTTCCTGAGCACGCTTGGAGAAGACCTCGGTAACTCGCTCGTCGAGGCGACGGCCCGGGGGACGGCCTCCGCGATGCTCGATAGCGCCGGCGGCAAGATCCTGCTGCCCATCGACCTGATCGTGAGCTCTGGGCCAGACGCAGGGGCCGACGCACAGGTGGTGCTCCCTTCGGAGGTGCCGAACGGGACGATGGCTCTGGACATCGGTCCGCGAACGCGCGAGCTGTTCGGGGAGATCGTCTCCGGCGCACGCACCTTTTTCTGGAACGGGCCTATGGGCTTCTTCGAACGAGAAGCCTTCGCGGCGGGCACGAACGCGCTCGCCGCGGTTGCCGCGGAAGCGACCTCCGCCGGGGCGTTCACCGTGATCGGAGGGGGTGACTCCGCGGCCGCTATTCGTCGGGCGGGGCTTGTCGCGTCGGTGTCTCACGTCTCGACGGGAGGCGGCGCCGCCCTCGAGTATCTCGCGGGAGGATCGCTGCCCGGGCTCGAAGCGCTGGAGGGATAATGAGCAGAGCCGTGCGACAGCCGCTGCTGGCGGCCAACTGGAAGATGTTCAAGGGCCCGGAGACAACGCGGACCTACCTCGAGCGTTTTATGCAGTTGTATCCCGCCCATTCCGACAGGAGCGTGGTCTTCTTCCCCGCTGCCATCAGCATCCCGGCGTTCCTGGCGGCCCGGTCGGACCGGGATGATCTCGAGGTCGGGATTCAGGATGTGCATACAAAAGTCGAAGGCGCCTATACCGGTGCCGTGTCCGCGGCGATGGCAGCGGAGGCGAAGCTCGGCTGGGGCCTGGCAGGACACTCGGAGAGACGACGGGAGTTCGGCGACCAAGATGCCGATGTGGGAACCAAGCTTGGCCGTCTGTTGGACGCCGGCTTGCGGCCGATCCTATGCGTGGGCGAGACGCTGGAGGAACGCCGGGCGGGTCTGCTCGAGGACGTGCTGAGCCGGCAGGTGGAAAGCGTGCTCGATGCGGTGGCGCTATCCGGGTGCAGGCCGTGGAACGACAAGGTGCTAGCCTACGAGCCGGTGTGGGCGATCGGCACGGGAGAGACGGCCACGGCACGCGACGCGGCGGAAGCCCATGGCCTGATCAGGGAGGTGCTGTCGCGTCGGGCCACCGACGAGCGGGTAGGGGCAGCGACGATCCTGTATGGCGGAAGCGTCAAGCCCGACAATATCGAGGCTCTACTTGCGGCCGACGGTGTAGATGGGGTGTTGGTAGGGGGCGCGAGCCTCGATCCCGATAGCTTCGCGAAGATCTGTCTGGCGGGCTCGGATCGCTGAACCGCCGTCTCCAGCGGTTGCTCCGCTGCGACGAAAGATCTAGCTTTTCAGGGACTCGGAGCGCACAGTACGGCTCGGAGTCCACGAGCTTGGAACGACGGGCGCGCGCCGGACGGCCGCGCCTTTGATTTTCTGGCATTCCTTCGATTACGGAGCGGGCAGGCAAGCATATGTTCACGTTCTTGGTCATCCTGATCAGTCTGATCGCGTTGATGCTGATCCTGATCGTCCTCCTGCAGGCAGGGAAGGGTGGAGGCCTCGCGGCATCGTTCGGCGGCGCCTCCTCTTCCACGGACTCTTTCATCGGCGGGCGGCAGGCGGCGACGCTCCTGACGAAGCTGACCTGGATCGGGGGCGGCCTTTACTTCTTCCTCGCCTTGGTGTTGAGCGTCCTCTCATCACGCCAGGGCGCGACGCCGGAGTCCATTCTGCGAGGTCAGTTCGGTGGCGGAGCGGCTCCGGAAGCACCCGCTTCGGTCCTGCAGAGCGAGGTTGAGGGCGAGGGTGACGCGGCCGCGGCACAGGGCGCTGCCAGCGGAGGCAGCGAGGACGCCTCCGGCGACGGGGGCGGTGCCGGCAGCGAGGAGGACCCGGGCGGCTGACCCCTCAGCCGCTAACCGGCGCAGGGTCAGGGCAGAACGGCTCCGCCGGAGGTACGTCCAGGTAGTCCAGATAGTGTCCCCGTTCCATCTCGGCCTCCAGCCAAGCCTCGAAACCGGACTCGAGCAGCCCGCCGGAGCTCTCGGCCTGCGTGGCGGCTCGGACAGCCAGCATGTTCGCGTATTCGTTCTTGGCGTGGCCCGCATGACCCCGCACCCATCTCCATTCCACCCGGTGGCGACACGCCTCCTGGACGACGCGGCGCCATAGATCCAGGTTCTCGATCGCGCCGCCCTTTCGCCGCCAACCGCGGGCAGCCCAGCCGTGTACCCACTCCTTCATGCCGGAGACCAGGTATCGGCTGTCAGTGGTGAAGATGACGTCGCACGGCCGCGTAAGAGCTGCCAGCCCCAGGGCGCCAGATGTCAGCGCCATACGATTGTTGGTGGTGGAGGGGTCGAAGCTGTAGTAGTCCTTCCGGCGCCATCCTCTGCGTGTATCGAACTGTTCGATCATCCCGGCGGCGGCTCCGGGATTGCCTCCCTCGAACTGGTTGCCGAGGCAGGATTCGTCAGCGTAGATGTAGACGAGACCGTCACTCATGCAGATAAGGAACGGGGGCCGACATCCGATCGCAAGGCATGGAAGGCTATCTTCTTCTCGAGGATGCGCGGGCGTTTCCGGGCCGGCTGCCGGCCGATCCTGCGGAGGGTCTGGGCGAGGTCGTCTTCACCACCAATCATACCGGGTACCAGGAGGTACTCACCGACCCCTCCTTCGCCGGGCAGATCGTCGTCATGACCGCCCCGATGATCGGCAATTACGGGACACGGCCGGAAGACGCGCAGTCACGTCGGCCTTGGGTCGCGGGCTTCGTGGTGAAGACCCTTTCGGACGCGGCCCCCCGCGGTCGCAAGCCGCTGCCGACCTACCTCCAGGATCACGCGATCCCGACGCTCGTCGGGGCGGACACGAGAGCTATCACCCGACACATCCGGGAGGCTGGTGCCATGCGCGCCGGCATCTTTCCGGCGGCCCTCGACGAATCGGTGGCCCTCTCTCGGGTGATGGCGGAGCCGCCGATGACCGGAAGGGATCTCGCCACGGCCGTATCCTCGCCCGAGCCGTACAGGCTCGAGCGCCCGGATTCGCATGGCTGCGTCGTCTGTCTCGATTACGGGGTGAAGCAGCGGTCGCTGGACCTGATTCGCGAGGCCGGCTACTCCGTTCTCGTGGTCCCGGCCGCCACGTCGACTTCTGAGCTGCTCGAAGCTTGTCCGTCCGGCATCTTCGTCTCCAACGGACCGGGAGACCCCGAGGCGGTACCGGGTGCCGCGGAGAAGATCAGAGCCCTCTCCGAAGCCGGCCTCCCGATCTTCGGTATCTGCCTCGGACTCCAGCTCGTAGCCCGAGCGTTCGGTGGCCGGACCTACAAGCTCCCCTATGGGCATCGCGGAGGAAACCACCCGGTGAGGAATCTCGATACCGGAGCCGTCGAGATCACGTCTCAGAACCACGGCTTCGCCGTATGCGCCAACGGCGACACGCTCGACGGTGCCCCGGACCTCCGCGTCACCCACTTGAACTTGAACGACGGCACCATCGAAGGAATCGCCCACGCTTCTCGACCGGTTTTTGCCGTTCAGTACCATCCCGAATCTGCACCCGGTCCGCACGACAGCCGATATCTTTTCGATCAGTTCATCTCGGCGATGCGCACAACTGCAAGAACGGCAACTGGTTGACAGCTTTCCCCTCCAACGACTAGCTTACCACGAGGGCCTTCTCGGGCCACACGGTCGCCCCACACCCGGCGCGTGACGAATGGCCGATCAGACGCGCAGAGCCGCACTACTGAGCATCGGGCTGCTGCTTATGGTGTTCGCGGGCGGCCTGTACCTCTCTTCCAGGGCGCTGCTGGACAGATCTCCCCTGCCGTTCGGGGGCGGAAGCGTGGGCGTCCTGCCGATCGGGGGCGTGATCTACGCGGATCGCTCGTTCGGCCGTGATCTGGTGGCGCTCAGCGATCGGAGCGAAGTCAAGGCGTTCGTCCTTGAGATCCGCTCGCCCGGCGGGGCCGTCGGTGCCTCGCAAGACCTCTTCGGCCAGGTGAGACGGCTCCGGGAGGAGGACGATCGTCCGGTGATCGCCTGGATCGGCGACGTAGGCGCTTCCGGTGGTTACTACGTGGCCCTGGGCGCTGACAGCATCTACGCGCTTCCAGGCAGCATGACGGGCTCCATCGGCGTGATCATGCAGCTTCCAAACGCCGAAGAGTTCATGAAGAAGGTCGGGATCGGCATAGAGGTCGTGAAGAGCGGAGAGTACAAGGATTTGGGCTCCGTGGCGCGTGGCCTGTCACCCGGAGAGCGCGAGATACTCGAGGGGCTCGTCAACGACGTGTACGAACAGTTTGTCGAGGCCGTCGTGGAGAATCGGAATCTCTCGCGGGAAGAAGTGCTCAGGGTGGCGGACGGTCGAGTCCTCACCGGGAGGCAAGCGGCCGAGGTCGGACTTGTGGATGGGATCGCCACGCTGCAGGAGGCGATCGACCACGCGGGTCGCATGGCGGGTCTCGGCGACAACCCGTCGACCGTTCGGCCTCGCGAACACAAGGTCGGACTGTTCGACATCCTCTTCGGGATCGCGGAGAGCAGGCTACGAGGGTGGCTGCCGTGGGGGGCTCGACCCACGACCACGGGGCCACAGCTTCTTTATCTATGGAGGTAGCGGGCAGCTCGGGCAGGATGTGGAGGAAACCAGCCAACTAGGCGGAGGGAGACAGATGACGAAGGCGGATCTGGTGGAGCAGGTCTACGAGGCGATCGGACCGGGGGTCACCAAGAAGGATTGCGCCGCCATCATCGACGCTTTCTTGAACGCGGTGAAGCGGTCGCTGGCCGGCGGTGAGCACATCGAGATCCGCGGCTTCGGCACCTTCAAGGTGCGGCGCCGAAAGCCGCGACTGGCCCGCAACCCGCGAACGGGGGAGCCGGTCCATGTTCCGTCTCGGGCCGTGCCCGTGTTCAAACCATCCCGGCTCTTCAAGGAAGAGGTGGCCGAGGCGGCCGATCGTCCTGCTCCACCTCCACGTGAGGAGCCTCCGCCGCAACAGCCGTGGAGCGGAGGGAGTTGGGGATCGAACGAGCCGACGTACTAGCGGGCTCAGGTAGCTTTGAAGTACCGGGAGATTCGATCCAGGCCTACGCGCAGCGACTCTTCGTCCACGGGGAAGTTCAGGCGCAGGTGACCGGGCGAGCCGAACGGCTCGCCCGGCAAGCAGGCCACCCCCACCTCCAGGAGGTCGTCCGCGATCCTCGCCGACGATCTGTCGCCCAAGACTCTGGCGAACAAGTAGATGCCGCCCTCGGGCAGCCGGACTTCGATCGACGGGATGCGGCTGAGCCCCTCGCAGCCCAGCCGCCGGTTGCGGTCGAGGACCCGGACGAACTCCGCGATCGCGGCCTCGCGTTCCTCCCTCTTGGAGAGTGCCGCCGTCGCCGCGTACTGCGAAGGTACGGCTGCTCCGGATGTGGTCTGGCTCTGGAGGTCGGAGGCCTTGGCGATGATCTCCTGGGGGCCTTCGGCGAACCCGATCCGCCATCCCGTCATGGCGAACGCCTTCGACACTCCGTCCAGCAGGACCACGTGCTCCGGCCGATTTTCGACATCGTAGACGGATGGCGCGGCCGTGCCGGCATAGGAGAGCCGCCGGTAGATCTCGTCGGAAAGCAGCCACACCCCGTGTCGGCCGCACCAGCGGACCAGCTCCTGGACGAGCTCCGCCGGATAGACCGCACCGGTCGGGTTGCTCGGGCTATTGATGATCAGGCCTCGCGTGCGGTCGCTTCTCGCGCGCTCGAGCGCGTCAACGGAAAGCTGGAAGCCCTCCTCCCACGACGTCGGGACGAGGACGGGAGTTGCACCCGCGAGAGCCACCGCGGTCTCGTAGGTCGGCCAGGTGGGCGTCGGAACGAGGATCTCGTCGCCTGGGCCGAACAGGCAGTAGAGGCAGTTGAATAGCGCCTGCTTTACCCCCGCACTGATGAGGATTCGCGATGGGTCGGCCGGCGCGTGAGCGGTGGTGTCATCCAAGTAGCCCGCAGCAGCCGCCCGGAGCTCCGGCACCCCGGGCGTCGGTGGATACCTGGTCCGGCCTTGCTCGATGGCGCGTATGCCCGCTTGAGCTGCGAACTCGGGTGTTGGGAAGGCAAGCTCACCGGCTGTCAGGTCGACGATGGACTTCCCGCTCGCCTTCAGTTCGCGTGCGCGTGCCGCGAACCCGAGGGTGGCGGATGGCTTCAGAATGTCCACGTTGGAAGAAAATCGCACGGGATCTCGGCTCGCGAGCACCCCGCTGTTCATCCGCCGGGGTGCGATTAGACGCAAATTGAAGGGGTCTCGAGCATGCGCTACCTTGAGACCACGACAAGGCGGCCAGAGGGGAACCGTCACACCCGCGCCACCTGTGCGAGATTCTACCGGCCCCGGCGACGGGGCGTCAAGGAGCCGAGACGAGAAGCAGATGACAGCTGAAACGACCACGAGGTTGCCGCCCGATCAGGTGCTCACGGCAGCTCGGCGCTTCTTCACGGGCGGAGAGGCTGTACACGCGACCTGGGTCGAGACGGAAAGCTCTTCCCACGTGAGCTTCGCCACGTTCCGCAGCAACATCGTCGTGTCGGCGGTGCCCGATGTGCGGGCGGACGGCGCCACGATGGTTCGTGTCTCATCGCTGCGTGACGCCGGAGCCGTCGGGAGATTTCTCACCTTCCTCGCGGCGGCATCCGAGGAACCGGACTCGGATGCGTCGGCCGACCAGAAGCAGCAGGCCACCTGAGGGCGTCGTGACGGTCACGATTCTCTTGTTCGCCAATCATCGCGAGCTGGCTAGCACGGGCTCCCTCGACCTGGAGCTGCCGGCTGACGCGACCGTCCGCGAGGCGGTGAGACGTCTCCGGTCGCTGCCCGGCCTTGCAAGCCTGCCGGCCGAGCCCACCGTGGCGGTCAACCGGGAGTACGCCTCGCTGGACCGCGACCTGAAGCCAGGCGACGAAGTCGCCCTCATTCCAGCGGTGGCAGGCGGGTGACCACGGCCCTCGAGGTTGGCGGCACGCGAGTGATCGGCCAGGTGAGCGCGGACCCGATTCGCATCGACGACCTGCTGAGAGCGGGATCCATGGCGGACGGCGCCGTCACGGTATTCGCAGGCCGTGTCCGCGATCACAACCACGGTCGTCCCGTCCTACGGCTGCACTACGAGGCCTACGAGGAGATGGCCGAACGCGAGCTCGCGAGCATCCTCGACGAGACGGCGAACCGCTGGACGCTCAGCCACCTGGAGGCGGTGCACCGGACCGGGACGTTGGAGCTGGGAGAGATCAGCGTGGCGATCGTGGTGGCCGCGCCGCACCGGGCCACCGCCTACGAGGCGTCGCGTCACGTCATCGAGGAGATCAAGAAACGGCTGCCGATCTGGAAGCGGGAGGAATACGCGGACGGCCAGCTGGAGTGGGTACGTTCCACTTCCCCGGACGCATGATGCGCGACCAGTTCGGCCGTCGGATCGACTACCTGCGGATTTCCGTGACGGACAAGTGCAATCTCCGCTGCACCTATTGCATGCCCGTCGGCGGCCTGGAATGGATTCCGAAGCCGGAGCTCCTCACCTATGAGGAGATCGCCGAGGTCGTGCGGCAGATGGCCGAGGCGGGCCTGACCAGAGTCAGACTGACCGGTGGGGAGCCGCTTATCCGCCGAGACCTCTCCACACTGGTGGAGATGATCGCGGCGATCCCCCGGATCCGCGACATCGCGCTCTCGACGAACGCCATACTGCTGCCCGAGAGTGCGGAACAGCTCAGGGCAGCCGGCGTTCAGCGGATCAACGTCAGCCTCGACACGCTCAGGCCGCATAGGTTCGAGGAGATCGCGCACAGGCCGAGGCGCTTCTTCGAGGCCACGCTCGACGGATTGGCGGCGGCGGAGCGAGTCGGGTTCGCGCCGATCAAGATCAACACGGTGATGTTGCGAGGCGTCAACGACGATGAGTTTGCCGAATTCGCGGCTTTGACGCGGACGCGGCCCTGGCATGTGCGCTTTATCGAGCTAATGCCCGTGGGAAAGAACCTCCACCTGTCGGATCGGTTCATCTCGGCCGATGAGATGTTGGAGCGCGTGGCCGAGCTTGGCGGTCTCGAGCCTGTGAGCGGGCCGATCGGCAACGGTCCGGCACGCTACTTCCAGTACGAAGATGCACCTGGCACGGTCGGAGTGATCACACCGCTGTCGCACAACTACTGCGACCGGTGCAACCGGATGAGGCTGACCGCAGATGGTCAGCTTCGCACGTGCCTGTTCGGCTCGCATCAGGTCGACCTCAAGACACCGTTGCGGACGCACGGAGGCGTGCTGGACGCCGTGGGAAGGGCGCTGGAAGACAAACAGGAGCGCCACTGGTTGCAGATAGGCACCGATGCCGGTAGCGGTGGTCTTGCCGCCCTGAGTCAGGTCGGCGGATGAGGGCCCGCGAGTTGAGAAGACCGAAGGGAACGCCATGACGTACGAAGAGAGACAGCGCTACCGGGAATTGCGCGACGAGCTGGAGGCCCTGAAGCAGGAGCTGGCCGAGGGCGATCCGACGGAGCCTCTCACCCGCACCCAGGCCGACAGGATCCTGAAGCTCGTCGAAGCTGCGCTCGAGAGCGTCAGCCCGGAGCGCATCGACCGCTTGATGGAGCTCATCGCGGGCGAGGTCATGCGGCGAGTCGGAGGCATGCCGACCCCCCTCTGAGACCGCACGGGGAGCGCGGCCCCAGGCAGCTCGGACATTGCGCGCGCCGCCGCCGCGGCGATAGCTTTTAGTACCAACGGTCAGCCACATCTCACGACCCTCCAGGACTCACCGAAGCCCCTCGACGGCCGCCAGCAAAAGAGAGGCGCGCGTGGAGAAGATAACGGTAGTCGGTGCCGGTCATGTCGGCGCCTCGGTCGCTCAGCGGATCGCAGAACGCGAGCTCGCCCGCGAAGTTCTTCTGGTCGACATCATCGACGGGCTCCCCCAGGGAAAGGGCCTGGACCAGTGGGAATCGGCTCCGGTCGAGGGGTTCGACACCCGCGTGCGTGGCCTCGCATCCTACGAGGAGACGGCCGGGTCGGGCGTCTACATCGTCACGGCCGGCCTGGCGCGGACGCCGGGCATGAGCCGCTCGGACCTCGTGACGAAGAACGCGGTGATCATCGAGGGTATCGCGCGCGAGATCGCGACGCACAGCCCCGACTCGATCATCCTGATGGTGACCAACCCTCTCGACGTCATGGCCTTCGTGGCCATGCGAACCACCGGCTTCCCTCGCGAGCGCGTGATCGGAATGGCCGGCGTACTCGACACGGCCCGATTCCGTAGCTTCATAGCCCTCGAGCTCGACGTGAGCGTCGAGGACGTTCAGGCGCTGGTTCTGGGAGGCCACGGCGACAGCATGGTCCCGCTCGTGAGCTCGGTGTCGGTCGGCGGGATTCCGCTCGACCAGCTCATGGAACCGGATCGCATCGAGGCGCTGGTCGATCGAACCCGGAAAGGCGGCGGCGAGATCGTGGGGCTCCTGAAGACCGGGAGCGCCTACTACGCTCCCTCTTCGGCGGTCACCCAGATGTGCGAGTCGATCGTGCGCGACAAGAAGCGTGTGCTGCCTTGCTCCGTTTGGCTCGATGGAGAGTACGGCCTCGACGGCATCTTCATGGGCGTGCCCTGCAAGCTCGGTCTGGCGGGCCTGGAGAAGGTTTACGAGGTCGCGCTGGCCGATGACGAGCTGGCGGCGCTCACCAAGTCGGCGGCGGATGTCAAGGAGACGATGGACGCTCTCGAGAGCGTCGTCTCGTCGTGACCCAACCCACGAACCTCGGCCTGCGCAGCTGGCTCACGTATCGGGGCGGTAGCGGCTACCTCCTCTGGGCGCTCCACCGGGTGACGGGGGTGGGGGTGCTCCTCTTCCTGGCCCTGCACATTGTCGACATCTTCCTCATCGCCTTCGGGCCGGCGGCGTTCGAGCACCTTCTGGTCCTCTATACCTCGCCACCCGGACGGCTGATGGAGATCTTCCTCCTGTTCGGGGTCCTGTTTCACGCCGTTAACGGCCTGCGGATCATCGTGCAGGACTTCTTCACCAAGAGTTGGGAGACGCGCCGGCACGATCGGTTGATCTGGATCCAGCTCGTCGTATTCCTGCTGATCTTCCTCCCGCCGGCTTGGATCATGTTCGGCAGCTTCCTGGAGTCGCTCTCGTGAGCCCGCGAGCGGGAGGAGGCCACCGAAGGCCCGAGGGCAGCGGCTTCGAGACGTCGGCGTGGTTCTTCATGCGCGTGTCGGGCGTCGTCCTTCTGGGCCTCGCCGTCTTCCATCTCTTGTGGATGCACTTCGCGATCGGCGTCGAGAACATCGACTTCAACACCATAGCGGGTCGCTGGGAGGGTCGTTGGGGACCGCTGTGGCGGATGTACGATCTCGCCCTGCTCGTTTTCGCGTTGGCCCACGGGGTCAACGGCTTCAGGTACGTGCTGGAAGACTATGTCAAGCGGCCGGGCCGGCGGCTCGCGCTCAAGAGCATCGTTTATATCCTGGGCTTCCTGCTGATCTCGGCCGGTGCCTACATCATCTTCACGTTCGATTCGGGCGGGGTGTGACGAGATGACGCGCATCCAGGAGCACACCTTCGACGCGATCGTCGTCGGCGCCGGCGGCTCGGGCCTGATGGCGGCCGTCCAGCTCGCCAAACAGGGTAATCTCCGAACAGCCGTCCTCAGCAAGCTGTATCCCACCCGCTCGCACACCGGCACGGCACAGGGAGGAATCGGGGCGGCGCTCGGCAATATGGGCGAGGAGGACCACTGGGAATGGCACATGTTCGACACGGTCAAGGGAAGCGACTACCTGGGTGACCAGGAGGCGATCGAGGTCATGTGCCGGGAGTCTCCGGAGGTCGTCTACGAGCTCGAGCACATGGGCCTTCCTTTCAGTCGCACCGAGGACGGGAGGATCGCCCAGCGCCGCTTCGGCGGTCACACGAGCAACTTCGGCGAGGCGCCGGTCCGCCGAGCTTGCTACGCGGCCGATCGCACGGGTCACATGATCCTGCAGACCCTGTATCAGCAGTCGATCAAGCACGGCGTCCAGTTCTTTGACGAGTTCCAGGTCGTCGACCTTCTCATCGAGGACGGCTCCTGTCGGGGTGCGGTCGCCCTGCACATCGCGACCGGCGAGCTACATGTCTTTCGCTCGAAGGCGCTCGTGCTCGCCACCGGCGGCTACGGTCAGGTGTGGGAGATCACGAGCAACGCGGTCACTCTTACGGGTGACGGCATGTTCCTGGTCGCCCGTCGGGGTGTGCCGCTCGAGGACATGGAGTTCTACCAGTTCCACCCCACGGGTATACGCCGGATGGGGATCCTCATCACCGAGGGTGTACGCGGGGAAGGGGGGATCCTGAGGAACAACGATGGGGAGCGGTTCATGGAGCTCTACGCCCCCAACCTCAAGGATCTGGCGAGTAGAGATGTCGTTTCACGCGCCATCTACAAGGAGATCCGGGCGGGGCGAGGGATCAACGGCGAGCGCTACGTGCACCTGGACGCCACCCAACTGGGTGCCGAGGTGATCGAGAACAAGCTTCCCGAGATCGCCGATTTCTGTCGCACCTATCTCGGGATCGACCCGGTCACCGAGCCGATTCCGATTCAGCCGACGGCTCATTACGCCATGGGGGGAATCCCGACGGACGTGAACGGCGGGGTTGTGGGCATGCAGGGAGAATCGGTCCGGGGCCTTTTCGCCATCGGCGAGTGCGCCTGCGTCTCGGTGCACGGCGCGAATCGGCTCGGCACGAACTCGCTCGTCGACCTCGTCGTCTTTGGACGTCGCGCGGGCGTCGCGATGGCGGAGTACTGCCGGGGGGCCGATCTGGAACCGACGAGTGAGGAACCGGCCGGGCCTGCGCGTGAGGAGCTGGAGGCCCTGTTGTCGACAGCCGGAAAGAGCGGGGAGAACGCCGCGGAGATCCGTCGGGAGATGAAGGAGCTCATGATGGACAACGTCTCCGTGTTTCGCACGGAGGAGCTTCTGACCGAGGCCAAGGTGAAGCTGGAGGAGCTGCGGGAACGTGCCGCTCGGATCGCCATCGACGATCCGAGTCGCGCCTTCAACCTGGACCTTACCGAGGCCTGGGAAACCAGGGGCATGGTCGAGCTCGCGCAGGTCACCACCGAGTGCGCCCTCAACCGGACGGAGAGCCGGGGCGCGCACTCCCGTGAAGACTATCCCGATCGCGACGACGAGAACTGGCTGAAGCACTCCCTCGCGGTCGCTCGAGACGGCGCCACAGAGATCGGCTACAAGCCCGTCAGCATCACGCGCTTCGAGCCCAAGGAGCGTGTGTACTGATGCGGGTGACCTTCAAGGTGTACCGGTATCAGCCGGAGGTCCGGGAGGACGCCTACTTCGACTCCTTCGAGTTCGACGCGGAGCCTACCGACCGGGTGCTCGACGGCCTCAACCACATCAAATGGCACCTCGATGGGACGCTCACGCTCAGGCGCTCGTGCCAGCACGGCATCTGCGGCTCGGACGCACTCCGGATCAACGGAGTGAACCGACTCGCCTGCAAGGTGCTGATCGGCGACGTGGGCTCAAAAGTCACGATCGAGCCGCTCATGGGCTTTGAAGTCATCAAGGACCTCGTCGTCGACATGGATCGGTTCTTCGGCCACTACCGGTCCGTCATGCCCTACTTCGTCAACGACGAGGCCCCACCCGACCGCGAGCGTCTGCAGTCGGTCGAGGCGAGGGAAGCCTATGACGATACCACCAAGTGCATCCTTTGCGGGGCGTGCACGACGTCGTGCCCGTCCGCTTGGTCGAATCCCGACTTCGTCGGACCCGCCGCCATCGTCCAGGCTCATCGGTTCATCTTCGACAACCGGGATCAGGGATCGGACGAGCGCCTGGCGATCCTCGCGCAACGGGATGGCGTCTGGCGGTGCCGCACGGTCTTCAATTGCACCCGCGCCTGCCCGAAGGATATCCAGATCACCAAGGCGATCGGAGAGGTCAAGAAGGCGATCGTGACCGACCGCTCCTAGTGACCCGCTCCTGGTGACTAATCGAGAGTTCTAGAGTCGCAGCAGCCGATTAGGTGATCGGCAACTCGGTCTCGTGAAGAGGTCGGGTGACGGATACCGTTGTCTCTTCCGCCAGATCCAGCGTGCGGGGCTCGGCCAGGGGCTCCCACATCGGGTTCCAAACCGTCTGCACGACCGGACGCATGAGATTCGTGGGATTCGTGTTGACCACACGGCCAATTTCGCCGGTGCTGAGCATCACGAAGCTGTCGCGCGGAAAGGCGGAGATCTCGTCCACGAGGGCGGCCACGACGTCCCCGGACAGAGACTCGTCCCGTAGGCCCACGACCTGTTCCAGGGCTTCGTACGTTGTAAACAGCGAGCGATAGGCGCGCGGATGTGAGAAGGCCTCGAACACGTCGGCAACGGCTATGACCCTGGCGAGGCCATCGATCTCGTCGCCCGAGAGGCCCATCGGGTAGCCCTGTCCGTTCATCCGCTCGTGCTCTTGGGCCACGGCCATCCTCAGCCACTCGTACTCTTCACCGAGCCGTCCGACGATCTCGGCGCCGTGTTCCGGGTGCTGGCGTACGAGCTCCCACTCCTCTTCCGAGAGCTTTCCGGCCTTGGAGAGCACGCGCTCCGGCAGGCGCGCCATGCCGATGTCGTGCAGGAGGCCGGCCTGGATGGCGCGCAGCACGCCCGCGACGCCCCAGCCCATGCCCATGGTGATCTTTCCCGCCAGGAGCGCCACGTTGGTGCAATGCGGCGGGAGCTCGAAGCGCTCGTAGGGTTCGAGAGCCATCAGCAGCAGGCGATTACTCTGCAGCAGGGATGTGTGGATCCTCTCGGCAAGGAGGAGTGCCTCCGCGAGCTTCGGCTTCCGTCCGTCGACGACCGCCGCGAGCACGCTCTCGACGTAGCGGCAGGCCTCCGTGTACAGCACGCGGCTCTTGAACAGGGAGGGCGCCCTCGCGAGCACGCGGGGATCATCCTTGGTCGAACCCTCCGCGCCCGCGGTCTCGATCTCGGAGAGCGACGCGGCATCCAGAAGGTCCTCACAGAGCACGGCCAGCGTTCGGGCTCGAAACGGCCAGGCCAGGCAGTGTTCGACGGCTGCCGGAATCGCGTCGGCCTCACGACCGGCATCACCGGCATCTAGTAGGAGAATGGTCGGGAGGTCGCCGAGCTTGCGGAGGAAGCTCTCGAGCGAGAGCTGGTCGCTGGCCGCGTCCAGGACACAAATAGCCCCACCCGCACCGGCGGCGGCCTGCACCCCGCTAACGTCTGTCGTCGCCAGTACCGATGCCCGCGAGTCGAGTCGACTCAGGGCTTCGCGCACGGCCGCATCGCGTCCTTCGTCGCCCGACAGCAGAGCCACGACGAGAGGTCGTTCGTCATGTACTGCAACCGACTCACTGTCCATCACTTCGGGCATACCTCCTAAGCTGGTTTGCGAGAAGCCGTCCCGGGAACCGGCTTGCCCCGTACTCCCCTCGCTAATCCCGTGCCCCTACCTCGCGGGTACCCGGAGGTCATCACCGAAACCCCGGGGAACGGGCGCATCTCGCTGAGTGTCAACAAGTTCCGGGGAACGGGTCCGTTCGCACCCGACTCCCTTGCCGCGTATCTTCCGGCAAGGCGGCCTTAGGCTGAAGGGAATTCTGCGGGATTCAGGGCAATGAGCCGAACATTTTTCACCCTCGGGGCCTCGTTAGCCTTCATCGGCGTCGGGGCCGGTGCCCTTGGCGCGCACGCCATGAAAGATCGACTCGCTCCGGATCTTCTGGCGGCTTGGGAGACGGGCGCCCGCTACGGGCTGTATCATGCGTTGGCGCTTCTCGTCCTCGCGCTCGCGATGAGCCGTTGGCCGGGATCTCTCTGGACCACCACCGGCTGGCTCTTCGTAGCCGGCTCTCTCCTGTTCTCGGGAAGCCTGTTCGCCCTCGCGCTGACGGGCATGCGATGGCTGGGCGCCATCACGCCGATCGGAGGCGTCTGCCTTCTCCTGGGGTGGCTCGCCGCCATCGCTGCGGCCTGGAGGAACGTCGCCGGGCCCGCCTAGCACCGGCTAGAGACGCGGTGGGGTCACTCCCCGCTGTGCCTGATACTTGCCCTTCTTGTCGCTGTAGCTCACCTCGCAGGGCTCATCCGACTCGAAGAACAGCACCTGGGCGATTCCTTCATTCGCATAGATCCGCGCGGGCAGGGGAGTCGTATTCGAGATCTCGAGCGTGACGAAACCCTCCCACTCCGGCTCGAAAGGGGTCACATTCGTGATGATGCCGCATCTGGCGTACGTACTCTTTCCGACACATAGCGTGATCACGTCGCGCGGGATTCGGAAGTACTCCACCGACCTCGCGAGGGCGAAGGAATTGGGGGGGATGAGGCAGACGTCCCCCTCGTACTCGACGAACGAGCGCTCGTCGAACGCTTTGGGGTCCACGACGGGTGAGAGGGCGTTGTGGAAGATCCGGAACTCGTCCGCCACGCGCATGTCGTAGCCGTAGCTGCTCAACCCAAAGGAGATCACGTCGGTCCTGACCTGCTTCTCCTCGAAGGGCTCGATCATGCCAGTGCTGGTCGCCATCTCGCGAATCCACCGATCGCTCTTAATGCTCATTCCCCGTCTAGCCTTCCTTTGTTCGGCGCGAGCCTACTGTTCGTGAGCTCGAAGGATGGGAGCCCGAGCGGCTCCGCGACCTCGCGCACGGCCTCGCAGACGAGATCCGGCTGCTCATCCGGCAGCGCATGACCCGCCCGGGCCGCCACGACATAGGATGCGCCAAGGAGGTCTGCCAGCCGCGCCGTGTCCGCGATCATCATTCGGCGATCGTGAGCACCAGCCAGAACCAGGGTCGGTACGCGCGCGACGGGCAGCCACGAGAGCAGTTCGTCGGGATGCCAATCCGTTACGATCGCCAGCAGTGCCCTGGCCCGATCCTCCGAGCCATAGGGCGCCGCGTATCTCTCGACGAGATCCGGGGCCGCGTCGAACGCGGGCCCCAGCACTCGGCGTTCGAGGATATACCGAGTCACCGGTTTCCGAAAGCGCGAGAGTGTGACGGCGGCAAGCCGCGACCGCCGTAGACCGGGCAGAGACAGTATGCGAGGGCGCCTCGACCAGGGCGTTACGGGGTTCACGAGCACCAGGCCCGCGACGCTCGAGAGCTGCCGGGCGAGGCCCAGGGCGATGGCTGCGCCATGGGAGTGACCCACCAGCAGGGCCCGATCGATGCCTGCCCGGTGCCAGAGCTCGGCAGCACGCCGGACCTCGTCATCCAGTCGGTAGCTCGCCGTCGGCGGCCGGTCCGAGTCTCCTCGCCCCAAGAGGTCGGGCGCAAGCACGGTGAACCGGGTGGCAAGGCGGCGCCCTATCACATCCCAGGTGGCCCGATTCGCACTGATCCCGTGCAGGCAAAGGACGGCCGGCCCCGAGCCCACGACGTTTACGACAGTCGCTCCTTCGGTGATGCGAATCTGGCGAACCGGCTTCATTGACGGCTCGATCGGGCGCCCGCTATCTTCGGCCCGCATCATGTGAAGTTTTTCACAAGGGCTCACCTTTCATGACGACGGCCGCATGACGGAATCGTATCTCGGAATCGTGTTTCTGGGCGCCGTCGGCGTCCTGAACGCCGCCGTGATCATCGGGCTCTCACAGCTGGTCGGCTCGGCCCGCCCGAGTGCCGTGAAGAGTAGCCCGTACGAATCCGGGATGCCTCCTCTGGGCGGGACCCGCGAGCGCTTCTCGGTCAACTTCTACATCGTGGCGATGCTCTTCATCGTCTTCGATATCGAGACGATCTTCCTCCTGCCATGGGCGGTCGTGTTCCGAGATCTCGCCCTCGGAGGGTTCCTGGCCATGATGATCTTCTTGGCCGTGTTGGGAGTCGGGCTCGTGTACGCGTGGAAGAACGGGGCGCTGGAGTGGGATAGAGCGATTCCGACGGGCCCGGGGTCGCCACGACGAGGCGCTCCCTGCCCATCGCCGAAGGCGGGCGGCTCGATACGGGAATCCCGAGGAACTGGCTCACGACGCGCGTCGACTACGTCGTCAACTGGGCTCGCCGCAACTCCCTCTGGCCCATGCCCTTCGGCACCGCGTGCTGCGCGATCGAGATGATGGCCGCCTTCGGTTCCAAGTATGATCTGGCACGGTTCGGCATGGAGCGGATGTCATTCAGCCCGCGACAGGCGGATCTGATGATCGTGGCCGGGCGAGTCACCTACAAGCTGGCTCCCGTGCTCAGGAGGATCTGGGATCAGATGCCTCAGCCCAAGTGGTGCGTCTCGATGGGAGCGTGCGCCAGCTCGGGCGGAATGTTCGACAACTACACGATCGTACAGGGAATCGACACGATCGTCCCGGTGGACGTATACGTGCCGGGCTGCCCGCCTCGGCCCGAGGGTCTGACGTACGGCCTGATGATGATCCAGGAGAAGATCAAAGGAGAGACGCTGAGCAGCGCGGCATTCCGCTCGGAATCCGCCGAGGGGGCGGGTCGGCCCAACCTACCGCCGGAGGCCATCGAGCTCGTCGCCCAGCCGTTCGGCAACTCAACCAGGCAGAACCGCGTCAGCGGCCTCGCCGCGACCTCGGCGATCGCGAGGCCGACGGACCGCCGCGAGCGCCTCCTGGAGCACTCCTGAACGAATCCGGATGACCCGAGCTACCGCGGAAGTGTCTCCCCAACTTGTCGTCGGCCGGCGCCGTCACGGAGAGGATCCGGAAAGCCACGCTTCCGTGATCGCGCTTCGCGGCGAGTTCGGAGACGCCGTGCAGGGCGTAGAGACCGACGCGATCGGCACGACCGTCGTCACCGTGGGTCCGGAGCGCCTCTTCGACGTCTTGCGCTACCTGCACACCGACCCGGGCCAAGCCTACGACCTTTTGGTGGATGTAACGGGTGTGGACCTAGGAGGTGGCGTACCGATCCGTGTCTGGTATCAGCTGTGGTCGATGCGTCACGGACGCCAGCTGCGCGTCGTTGCCAAGCTCCCGTCGGAAGAGCTGGAGGTGCGCAGCGTCACGCCGCTGTGGGAATCCGCCAACTGGTTGGAGCGGGAAGTCTACGACATGTTCGGGATCACCTTCCGAGGCCATCCCGACCTGCGGCGCATCCTCATGCCGGAGAACTACGAGGAAGGCTTTCCGCTCCGTAAGGACTTCCCCTTGCGCGGGCGCTTCAGTCGCTCGGAGCAGACCCGCCGCGCTCTTTCGAGAGATCTGGAGGATGTGTACGCCCGGGCCGAGCTCCAGATGGCTGGCGTGCCCCTTGATGAAATCGGGTTGCAGGAGGTGCCGCCGGACCGCCGACCGGAGGACCTCGTCGGGGACGCGGATGCGCTCGAAGGGAAGCCGATGCTGCTCAACATGGGGCCGCAGCATCCCGCCACGCATGGCGTCCTCCGACTCGTTCTCGAGCTCGACGGGGAACGAATCACCCGCTGCGTTCCCCACATCGGCTACCTCCATACGGGGTTCGAGAAGACCTGCGAGTACCGTGAATGGAACCAGGTGGTCCCCTATACGGATCGGATGGACTACCTGGCGCCGATGCTCTACAACATCGCATACGCCCTGGCGGTCGAAAGCCTTCTGGGCATCGAGGTGACGCCTCGCTGTCGGGTGGTGCGCGTCATCCTCTCGGAGCTGAACCGTCTGCTGGGCCACCTCCTGTGGATCGGCACGACCGCGATCGACCTCGGCGCATTCAGCGTCTTCCTGTACACGTTCCAGGAACGTGAGCGGATCTACAATCTCCACGAAGCCTACACCGGCGCTCGGGTCACGACATCGGTCACCCGTGTCGGAGGCATGCTCGCGGACTTTCCACCCGGCTGGGTCGACGCTGCACGAGACTTCGTTCGGACGTTCCCGAACACGCTCGCGGAGGTCGACCGGCTGCTCACCCGGAATGCGATCTGGATTTCGCGGCAGCAGGATATCGGCGCGATCGGACCGGAGGAGGCCGTGAGCTTCGGTCTGACCGGTCCGAACCTCCGCGCCAGCGGGGTCGCGTACGACGTGCGCAAGGCCCGACCATACCTGGGATACGAGGAGTACGACTTCGACGTGCCGGTGGGACAGCACGGGGACACCTACGACCGCTTCCTGGTCCGCTTCGAAGAGATGCACCAGAGCGTGCGGATCCTCGAGCAGGCGCTGGACCGGCTACCGGACGGACCGATCGACATCGACGACTACTCGGTCGTGCTGCCGCCGAAGAGCGAGGCGATGGGATCGATCGATTCCATGATTGCCCACTTCAAGCTTGTCATGGAGGGACTTCGGGTGCCGCCGGGAGAGGTGTGGTATTCGATCGAGGCGTCCAAGGGTGAGCTCGGTATCGGCCTCGTTTCGGACGGTGGAAGCAAGCCGGTCCGCTGTCGGTTTCGCGGCCCCTCCTTCGTCAACCTCGCCGCGCTTCCGTTCATGGTCGAGGGGGAGCTCGTGGCCGATGTGCTGGCCGTCAATGCCAGCCTGGACATCGTGCTCGGAGAGATCGATCGATGAGCCGCCGCCTGCATCCTGCCGTGGCTGGTGCCCAGCCATTTCAACGGGCGGAGCGGGATCCGGGCGCACCCCTGTTCGACAGCGAAGAAGGCCGGGAGCGCCTCGAGGCGATTCTCAGCCGCTATCCGACCAAGCAAGCGGCGCTCCTCCCCCTCCTCGGCTACGCCCAGGAGCTGCACGGCTGGATCTCGACCGCAGACATGGAAGAGATCGCCTGCGTGCTCGAGCTGACTCCGGCCTACGTATGGTCGGTGGCCTCCTTCTACACGATGTACAACAAGCATCCCGCCGGTCGGCACATGATCCAGGTTTGCACGAACATCTCCTGCCACCTGAACGGAGCGTCCCGGGTGCTGGAAGAGTTCCTGGAGCAGACCGGTACGGTAGAGGGAGAGACGACGGCGGATGGCCGCTTTACGGTGCTGGAAGCGGAGTGCCTGGGTGCATGCGGATTCGCCACCGCCGTGCAGATCAACGACGCGTATCACGAGAACGTGACCCCGGAGAAGGTGGCGGAGATACTTGCGTCGCTCGACGGGCCGGAAGGCGGCTGAGAGTCGGCGATGGCCTATCCCTACCGAGACGACCGTGAGACGACGACGATTCTCTCCCGGCACATGGGCGAGCCCGAAGCCCGCTCCCTGAGCGGCTGGCTCGAGCGCGGCGGATACGAGGCGTTGCGCAAGGCGGTCCAGATGGAGCCGGACGAGATCACCGATGTCGTCAAGGAATCGGGACTGCGGGGACGCGGCGGAGCCGGCTTTCCGACCGGGATGAAGTGGAGCTTCATGCCGAGCGAGCCCCGCGGCCCGCACTACCTTTGTGCCAACGCTGATGAGAGCGAGCCCGGAGCCTTCAAGGACCGGGAGATCATGCGGTGGACGCCGCACCTGCTCATCGAGGGCTGCCTCATCGCAGCCCGGGCGATTCGTGCCCAGCACGTCTACATCTACGTGCGCGGCGAGTTCTTCCCGGTGATCAGGGTCCTCAACCAGGCGGTCGTCGAGGCCTACGAAGCGGGCTACCTAGGCGAGAGCGTGTGCGAGAGCGGGTGGGGCTGCGACCTCACGGTGCACATCGGAGCGGGAGCCTACATCGCCGGTGAGGAAACCGGGCTGATGTCGTCCCTCATGGGCGGCCGCGCCGAACCCTGGATGAAGCCGCCCTTTCCGGCGCAACGCGGTGTATTCGGCGCCCCGACCACCGTCAACAACGTAGAGACGCTGGCCTCGGTACCGGGAATCGTCATGAACGGTTCCGCATGGTATAGAGGATGGGGAAGCGAGAAGAGCCCGGGCACCAAGATGTGGTGTTGCTCCGGGAACCTGACGAAGCCCGGCAACTACGAGCTCGAGCTCGGCCTACCGCTTCGGGAGATCATCGACGAGGTGTGCGGCGGCCCGCCGGAGGGACGGAAGGTCAAGGCGGTCCTGCCGGGCGGTTCCTCTACCGCCTTCCTGACGGGCGACGAGCTGGATTGCGCGACAACGTACGAAGGCCTGCAGGAGGCGGGGAGCGCGCTCGGCACGGCCTCGCCGATCGTGCTGGACGAGACCGCCGAGATCGTTCCCGCCATGCGCCGCATCGCGCAGTTCTACGCCCACGAGTCCTGCGGGCAGTGTGTTCAGTGCCGCGAGGGAACGGCATGGATCACCAAGATCCTGCGCCGAATCGAAGAGGGCGATGGGGAGCCGAGAGATCTCGACACGCTCTACGATCTGTGCGATCAACTGACGGGACGCACGATCTGCGTGCTCGCCGACAGCGTCGTCTTTCCGCTGCGTTCCTCGCTGGACAAGTTTCGCCACGAGTACGAGGCGCTCATGCGGCGCGGCGCTTCCGTGGCCACGTGAGCCGTCGTGCGACCCGCCCCGGATCGGAGTTGACGCAGGGATGACCCAAGGCAGCGGCCTAGTCAGCCTGACGATCGATGGCATCGAGATCGCCGTCGAGCCAGGTACGCACGTCATCGATGCGGCCGAGCAAGCAGGCGTGCTGATACCCCGCTACTGCTACCATCCGGGCATTCCGACCAGACCGGCCCAGTGCCGGGTCTGCCTCGTGGAGATCGAGGGACAACCTAAGCTTCAGCCGTCCTGCAAGATGACGGTCCAGGAGGGAATGGTCGTTCATTCGGCCAGCGAGGAGGCCGAGGACGCCCGACGAGCCGTGATCGAGCTCCTTCTCGTGAACCATCCCCTGGATTGCCCGATCTGTGACGCGGCCGGGCAGTGCATGCTCCAGGACTACGCCCTCGAGACCGAGCAGCTCCGTAGCCGCCTTCACGAAGAGAAGCTGGTGCAGGGGCGGGACCGTATCGCCGACGATATCCTCTACTTCGCAGATCGATGTATCATCTGTACGCGCTGCGTTCGGTTCATGAGCGAGGTGGCGGGAGACGATGCGCTCGTCGTCGCTCAACGCGGGCATCGCAACGTGATCGACACGTTTCCCGGCCGAGCTCTAGATCATCCCTTCCAGGGCAACATCGTCGATGTCTGCCCGGTCGGCGCCCTCGTACACGAGGACTTCCTCTTCAAGGCCCGCTTCTGGGACATGGACCAGGCAGCCTCGATCTGCCCGGGCTGCTCGACCGGCTGTAACATCACGATCGACGTCAAGGAGAATCAGATCGTCCGGCTCAAGCCACGCCACAACCCGGAGGTCAACTCCTACTGGATGTGCGACCACGGCCGGAAGCACCTCGTTATGTCGAATCGCGGAGAGCGCGCCGACGTCCCGCTGATCCGACGTGACGACCGGCTCGTGGCGGCAGACTGGGGCGAGGCCCTGGCCTGGGTGGCTGATCGACTGGTCGATGTGACGGGGGGAGACGCTCTGGTTTCGCCCGACGCGGCCAACGAGAGCCTCTTCTACCTGAGACAGCTGCTCGCTCGCCTCGAGATCGCGGGCGGCAGCTTCCGCCTCCCGATCGGCGAGGAGACGACGCTCGCCGGCTTTCCCAAGCTCGCGCTGCGCGCCGAGCGGGCTCCGAACGCGACAGGTGCGGAACTGTTCGGGTTTGCCCGGACCGACGTGCCGGCACCCTCCGGGGTCGGAGCGGGGCTGATCGTCATGGAGGATTCGCTTGCGGACCGGGAGCCCGAGTGGGGCGGGGAAGCAGGTTTCTTCCTCTACCTCGGGGGGCGGCTGTCCAGGGCCGCCCGCAACGCGCACGCCGTTCTCCCCGTCGCCGGCTTCGCGGAGATGGAGGGAAGCTTCACCAACTTCGAAGGCCGCGTGCAGCGCTTTCACCAGGCCCTTCGGCCGCCGGGGCTCGCGCGGCCCGCCTGGATGATACTGAGTCGATTGATCGCGGAGCTGGATCGCCGGCGCGGGGTCGAGACCGGCGCCGAAGCACCGCTGGAAGCAGGGCAGGCGTTCGCGGCCATGGCGAGTGCCACGCCGGAGCTCGGCGGTCTCGACTGGGGCTCGATCGGGCCGAAGGGTGTCCTCGTCGCGGCGGGCGAGGCAGTCGCGGCGGATGTGACGTGAGCGAGATCTCCGGAGGCCCGTTCGTCGTGGCGACGATCCTGAAGGTGATCGTCTTTTTCACGCTTCTGATCCTGAGCGTCGCGCTCGGCACGTACCTGGAGCGGCGCGTCGCTGCCTTCATCCAGGACCGCAGCGGCCCGAACCGTGTCGGGCCGATCGGCCTTCTCCAGGTCGTCGCCGACGGCCTCAAGAACCTGCTGAAGGAGGAGACCTGGCCCAGCGCGGCTTACAAGGGTTTCTTCCTTCTCGCCCCTGCTCTCGCCCTGATCCCGGGCACGATCCTGTTCGCGGTCATCCCGTTCGCCTCACCGGCTCCGACCCGCTGGGGGTACGTGGACATGATCGTGGCGGACGTGCCGATCGGCGTCCTCTACATCCTCGCTATCGCATCTCTGGGTGTGTACGGCGTCGTGATGGCCGGCTGGTCCTCCGGGAGCAAGTATGCATTTCTCGGTGGGCTCAGGGGTTCGGCACAGATGGTGAGCTACGAGGTCGGGCTCTCGCTCAGCCTCGTCCCGGTGCTCATGCTGGCCGGCGATGTGAGAGTGCCCGCGATCGTGACGCTCCAGCAGCATTATCCAGGGGACGCCACGACCCTCGGGGTGTGGCTCGTCGCGCCCCTCCTCGTCGGCACTTTCCTCTTCTACCTGACGGGTCTCGCGGAGACCAACCGGCTCCCGTTCGACCTTCCGGAGGCGGAGGCCGAGCTCGTCGGGGGTTATCACACCGAGTACTCCTCCATGAAGTTCGCCGTCTTCTTGATGGGGGAGTACGGGCATCTGATCACCACGGCCATGCTCGTCACGGTCTTCTTCTTCGGCGGCTGGGACATCCCGTTTTGGAGCGGCGACAACATCCGGGTGGCTGCGGACGGCTCGCTCATCGGTGAGCCCGCCTGGTGGAAGACGCTGCTCACGCTGATCGCGTTCGTGATTAAAGGCGGTCTCGTCTTCACCACGTTCATCTGGGTCCGTTGGACGTTGCCGCGGTTCCGCTACGACCAGCTCATGGACCTGGGCTGGAAGTTCATCATCGAGTTCGTGACCATCTACATCATCGTCATCGCTGCGGCGATTTACGCGCTCGACCGCATGGGCCTGGAGTTCGGGCATGCGTACGCGGCCGCCCTGCTGGGCGTGAACCTCGTCGTGGCCTTGCTCCTCTTCTTCGTGTTCGATCGCGGGCGGCTGATCCGAGGCGCGGGCAGGGAGGCGGAGCGCGAGGCGCGGAAGCGACTCCTGGAGGCGAGACGGCGAGCGCGCCGGGAGGCCCTGGCTCGCGCCTTGGGCGAGAGGGCCGCGCTGACGGCCACGGCTAATGACTCCTCCAAGGGAGGCGAGTAGCGATGGCGGGAGGCGTGAAGGTGCTCGAACGGCCGGGAACGGAGGGGTCGTATGTGCGGGCCGCCTCCAAGGGGCTCGGCGTCACCCTGAAGCATCTGATCCGTCCGTACAAGGTGACGCAGCAGTATCCGGACGAGAAGTGGGAGCTGGCGCCCCGTTTGCGCGGCACGCACCGCATGGCGGTGCACGAAGATGGCCGAGCGAAGTGCGTGGGTTGCGGCCTCTGTCCGACGGTCTGCCCCGTGAACTGCATCAAGCTGATACCCGCCGAGGATGAGAACGGCGAGCGGTACGCGGCGATCTACGAGATCGACGAGTTCCGCTGCATCTTCTGTGGTTTCTGCCAGGAGGTGTGCCCGGTGGAGGCGATCCACCTGGGGGTCCACTACGAGAACGCGGAGTACAGCCGGGAGCGCTGGGTGTACGACCTGGAGCGACTGACGGAACTGGACCACCCGTACACGGCGCTCTGGGATCCCGCGGATCCGGCCTCCCAATGATCGAGTTCCTTTTCTTCCTCTTCGCGGCGATGGCAACGCTGAGCGCCATCTTCATGGTGACACAGGTCAACCCCGTCGCCAGCGTGCTCTACCTGGTCGTGACGTTCTTCTCGCTCTCCGGGCTCTTCGTGATCCTGGACGCCCACTTCATCGCCGCCGTTCAAGTCATGGTGTACGCGGGGGCGATCATGGTGCTCTTCCTGTTCGTGATCATGCTCTTGAACCTGGGCAGCACCGAGCTGAGCGATCTTCGGCGCGGCCTCGGGCGGATTTTGGCCGGCTCGGTGGCGGTGGCCCTGGTCGCCGTCTTAGGCCGTCTGTTCATGACCGGCGGCGACGTCGATGGGCTCGGCGGCCCTTCCGTTCTCGACCCGTTGCTCGAGTCGAGCGGAGCCGTCGCGGCGGTGGCCGAGCCGCTCTTCACGCGCTATCTGGTGGCCTTCGAGGTCACATCGATCCTCCTGGTCGTCGCCATCGTAGGCTCGGTCGTGCTCGCCCGGAGGCGCGCGCCGTGAGCGAGGGCTACCTGGTCGACCTAGCTCTCGTCCTGAGCGCGGTTCTGTTCGCGATCGGGGTCGCTGGCGTGCTGCTGCGTCGCAACGCGATCATCGTCTTCATGTGCGTGGAGCTGATGCTCAACGCCGTCAACCTCAGCTTCGTCGCCTTCTCACGCGTACACGGAATCGACGGCCAGATCGTGGTGTTCTTCGTGATCTCCGTGGCTGCCGCCGAGGCGGCGGTCGGGCTGGCACTCATCCTGGCCATCTTCCGACACTATGAGAGCGTGGATCTGGAGCTGTTCCGGAGGTTGAGGTGGTAACGCCTATCTTCCGACGACGTACGGAGGAGCGATCGTGAGCGAAGGCTACCAGCCGATCCTCCCCGGCCTCATCCTCGGCCTGCCTCTCCTGGGCGCCGCGCTCAACGGAATCGGTGCCTTCGTCTGGCGGGAGAACAAGACGGTGCCGACGATCGTCGGCCCTCTCGCGGTGTTGGGGGCGTTTGCCCTGGGCCTGTGGAACTTTGCCGCCATGCGCGCCGCGGCGCCGCACGATCCATCGCTCGTCTCGCTCTGGACCTGGATGCGCTCCGGGCAGCTCGACATCGGAGTGACGCTCTTGTTCGATCAGCTGTCGGTTCTCATGACGCTGATCGTGACCGGGGTGGGAGGAATCATCCACGTCTACAGCGTCGGCTACATGCGGGAAGATCCCGGCTATTCCCGTTACTTCTCGTACCTGAACCTGTTCATCCTAACGCTGGGAAGAAGGCGTTCATCGTCAACCGGATCGGCGACCTCGGCTTCCTGATCGCCATGTTCATTCTGTTCTCGGTGTTCGGGACGCTCGACATGCCGTCGATCTTCGAGAGAGCTCCGACTACCCTCCTCGCGGGCGGCGCGATCGTGACGGCGATCACGCTCTTTCTCTTCCTCGGATGCGTGGGGAAGTCGGCCCAGATCCCCCTGTTCGTCTGGCTCCCCGACGCGATGGCCGGTCCGACACCGGTGTCGGCGTTGATTCACGCCGCCACGATGGTTACGGCGGGCGTCTATCTGGTCGCTCGCTCCGGAGTTCTCTTCGCTCTCGCACCGTTCACACAGGCCATCGTGGCTTCCGTGGGGGTGGGAACGGCACTGTTCGCCGCCTCCATCGCCGTGCAGCAGTACGACATCAAGAAGGTCCTCGCGTACAGCACCATCTCCCAGCTGGGCTACATGTTCCTGGCTGTAGGCGTGGGTGCGTACACGGCGGGGATCTTCCATCTGATGACGCACGCCTTCTTCAAGGCGCTTCTCTTCCTGGGCGCGGGGGCGGTCATCCACGCGATGCACCACGCCTGGCATGCGACCGGGGATCACGGCGACCCCAACGACATGCGCAACTACGGTGGCCTACGTCCACTGATGCCGATCACGGCAGCCACGATGTGGATTGGGACGTTAGCTATCTCGGGGGTCTTTCCGTTCGCCGGCTTCTTCTCCAAAGACGAGATCATCTGGGAGGCCGGCATCCGGGGGTACGCGATACTGTGGGCCACGGGGCTGATCGTCGCCCTGCTGACCGCCGGCTACATGACGCGCCTCATGGTCATGACGTTCCATGGTGCCAATCGGAGCGGCGAATCCGCCCGAGGCCATCTGCACGAGGCGCCTCCGGTCATGTGGATCCCGCTCGCTCTCCTCGCGCTCCTCTCCGTGGTGGGCGGATGGGTGCAGATCCCGGAGGTCCTTCCGCTGCCGGACGTCGACCTTCTGCACTCCTGGCTCGAACCGGTCTTCGCGCCGGCGCTCGAGGTCGCCTCCGGTGCGGCCGTCGGAGGGGCGCACGGCGAAGGAATGGCTCACGCAGCTCCCCTCGGAGGAGGGGAGACCCTCTGGGCCGTGGTGGGCACCGATCTCGCGCTCGTGACGATCATCATCGTGTTTTGGAGGCTCTCCCGCCGCCGGTACCTCCCGGCCGCCGAGTCCTCCGCCCCGCGCGGCACGGCGTCACTGCTCTATCACAAGTGGTACGTGGATGAGCTGTACGACCGGCTGATCGTTCGGCCCCTTCTCGCTCTCTGGCGCGGCTGCTGGCGGATCGTGGACGACCGCTTGATCGACGGCGCCGTGAACGGCCTCGGAGGTGTGGCCCGGGTTGCCGGATGGACGGGGAGTCAACTCCAGACCGGTCGAGTGAGCACCTACCTCCTGGTGTTCATGATCGGGGCGCTGATCATCCTCGGAAGCCTGGCGTTCTGACGGTGGCATCCCTCTACGGCAGTCACTGGATCCTGACGCTCCTTCTGGCGATTCCGTTCCTCGGCGCGCTGGGATGCCTGGCCGGCCCGGAGAGTCGGGCCCGCTGGACCGCCCTGTGTGCCACGCTGCTCGCCCTCCTGCTATCGCTGCCGCTCTTCTGGACGTTCCAGCTCGGCACGGCCGAGTTTCAAAACGCGGCGTCCTTCCCATGGATCGAGCGCTGGGGCATCCGATACGCGATCGGCCTCGATGGCATATCGCTCCTCATGATCCTGCTCACAACGGTGATCATGCCCCTCTCGGTCGCGGGCTCGTTCTCGTACATCAGGAAGAGAGAGCGCGCATTCTACGCCAGCATGCTGGTCTTGATGACCGGCATGCTGGGCGTCTTCGTGGCGCTTGACCTGTTTCTGTTCTACGTCTTCTGGGAGATCATGCTGATCCCGATGTACTTCATCATCGGGATCTGGGGAGGCGAGCGCCGCATCTACTCGGCGGTGAAGTTCTTTCTTTTCACGGCCACCGGATCTCTGCTCATGCTGGTGGCGATCGTCGTTCTCGTGTACCAGCACCAGCTGCAGTTCGGGGTCGTCTCCTTCGGGTACCAAGATCTCCTGCAAACCTCCGTCGCGCCGGGCCTTCAGCTCCTCCTGTTCTCGGCGTTCGGTCTCGCCTTTGCCATCAAGGTGCCGCTGTTTCCCGTGCACACCTGGTTGCCTGACGCACACGTCGAGGCGCCGACAGCGGGTTCGGTCGTGCTAGCCGGCATCCTCCTGAAGATGGGCGTGTACGGATTCTTGCGGTTCGCCATGCCGCTCTTCCCGCTCGCTGCGATGAGCCCTGCGGTCGTCGGCACGATCGTCCTGCTCGGTCTGATCGGGATCGTATACGCGGCCTGGGTGGCGGCGGTGCAGCCCGACGCGAAGAAGCTCATCGCCTACACGTCGGTGGCTCACCTGGGCTTCGTGATGGTAGGCGTCTTCGCCCTCACGGCACAGTCCCTCGAGGGGGCGATCCTGCAGATGGTCAATCACGGCATCTCGACGGGCGCCCTCTTCCTCCTTATCGGAATGATCTACGAGCGGCGCCACACCCGCATGATCGCCGACTTCGGCGGGCTGGCGAAGGTGATGCCTTTCTTCGCCTTCTCGCTCACTGTCGTCGCGTTGAGCTCGATCGGACTTCCCGGCACCAACGGTTTCGTCGGCGAGTTTCTCATCCTCCTCGGAACCTTCCAGAGGTTCCCGGTCGTCGCCATGCTGGCCACGACCGGCGTCATCTTCGCCGCCGCCTACATGCTTCCGATGGTGCAGCGTGTGATCCTGAACCCGCTGTCGAGGGAGGAGAATCGGGAACTGAAGGACCTGAACCGGCGGGAGCGCTGGATCCTGGCGCCGCTGCTGGGCCTGATCCTGCTCATCGGCGTCTATCCACAGCCGTTCTTGGACCGGATGTCGGCTTCCGTCGACGCGCTCATCGAACGGGTCGAGCTCCCGGCCCGACAGATGCAGGCTGCGGAGGCGTCGACCGAACCGAACCGGCTGATGGCGCAACCCGGCGAAGCGGAGAGGTTCGACTCCACTCAGTTGGCCGAGGAGGCCACACAGGTTCAATGGAGCCCCGGCCCATGATCCTGGACTACTCCTCCCCCGGCCATTACCTGATCGCACTCCTGCCCGAGACCGTGCTCACGCTCGGGGCCTTCGTGGTCCTGCTCACGGATGTCTTCATTCGCGGCCGGGGTCCGGGACCCAGCGGCGCCTGGGCGGGGCGGGGAGCTGTCGTGAGCGTCCTCGCCGCCATCGCGGCCAGCCTCTGGGTAGGCCTCAACGTCGAGGCCTCGTCAGGCCTGGTTGCGGTTGACGGCTTTCGGCTGGCCTCGAGCCTCGTGCTGCTGGGCGCCGCGCTCCTCGCCCTCCTGTTCGCTTTCGACTACGGTCGCCGCGAGGGCCTGCACATCGGCGAGTTCTATGCGCTCGTTCTTCTGGCGACCGTGGGCATGCTGGTGCTGGTGGGTGCGCGCGACCTGATTCTGGTCTTCCTCGGCCTGGAGCTGATGTCGATCGCGGTCTACGTCCTCACGGGATTCAACCGCAACGATCCCCGCTCCTCGGAGGCGGGCCTGAAGTACTTCCTGGTGGGTGCGTTCGCGAGCGCGTTCATCCTCTACGGCATCGCGCTGCTTTACGGGGCCACGGGCAGCACGAACATCCCCGACGTGCTGGGGCGGGTCGCCGCAAGCGTCGAGGAGGGCAGCGTCCTGTTCTTCTCGGGGGTGACCCTGCTGCTCATCGGATTCGGCTACAAGATCGCAGCGGTCCCGTTTCATATGTGGACGCCGGATGCCTACGAGGGCGCCCCGACGTCGGTCACCGGATACATGGCCGTAGGGGTCAAGACGGCCGCGTTCATAGCTCTCCTCAGGGTGTTCACGGGACAACTCGCGCCGGCGGCGGAGTTCTGGAGCGGCATCGTGTGGTGGCTGGCGATGCTCACGATGATCGTTCCAAACCTGATCGCGCTGGTTCAGAACAACGTCAAGCGGATGCTCGCTTACTCTTCCGTCGCGCACGCGGGCTATCTGCTGGTCGGGGTAGCGGCCGGCGACGCGTTCGGACGCGCGGCGGCGCTTTTCTATCTGGCCGCCTATACGCTCATGACGCTGGGCGCGTTCGCCGTGGTCTACGTGGTGGCAGGGAAGGGGGACCGGCGCATGACGCTTGCCGACTTCCGGGGCCTTGGATGGCGACGGCCCGGGTTGGCTTTCGCGCTTCTGGTCTTCCTTCTGTCGCTGGCGGGATTCCCTCCGACCGGAGGCTTCGTCGGCAAGCTGTACCTGCTGCGAGCCTCGATCGACGCGGGCCAGGTGGCGCTGGCCGTGACGCTCGTCCTCAGCAGTCTTGTCTCCTATTACTACTATCTGCGCGTAGTCTGGAAGATGTATTTTGAAGAGGGAACGGAGCAGCCGGTGGCCAAGGGCGGCTTCGCCTTCCGTTTCTCGGCCGCGATCTGCGCGGGCGGCATCCTCCTGCTCGGCCTTCTCCCCGGACCGGCGTTGCGCGCCTTCGAGCGGGCCGGCGCGGACTTGGAGTCGGCGCCGACGGCCCGGGTCTCCGCGGCTAGCTCCTCGGAGACATCCCTCTCGGGAGAGCGGGCGAACCCGGTGAGCGCGGTAGGCCCTTGAAGGTACCCAGGCAGGTGTTCCGCGAGTACGACATCCGCGGGATCGTCGGCGAGACCCTCGACCCCGACCTGGCTCGCGCGGTCGGCCGTGCCTATGGAAGCGATATCGGATCCGGCAAGACCGTGGCCGTGGGCCACGACAACCGACCGAGCTCCCCGGATCTCGCCTCGGCCCTGATCGACGGCCTCAACGCCTCCGGGGTCGATGTCCTCCGGGTGGGGACGGTCCCGACGCCGGCCCTGTATTTCGCCACGTACGAGCTGGAGACCGACGGCGGGATCCAGATCACCGGCTCCCACAACCCGCCGGAGTACAACGGCATCAAGATGACCGTTGGAGGTCGCGCGCTCTATGGAGGGGCCATTCAGGCGCTTCGAGAGCGCATCGAGGCGGACGAACTGGCCTCGGGCGCCGGCAGGACTCGAGAGGTCGATGTCCTGGACCGCTACGTGGAAGAGATCGGGCGGCGAGCGCGAGTCGAGCCGTCGATCCGGTTCGTCCTCGACTGCGGAAACGGCGCCGGCAGCGTCGTCGCCGCGCGCGCTCTGCGCGCCGCCGGTGCCGAGGTGGATCCGCTCTACTGCGAGTCTGACGGCACTTTCCCGAATCACCATCCCGACCCGACGGTCGACGAGAACGTGAAGGACCTCATCGCCCGCGTCGTCTCCACGGGTGCTGCCTTCGGAGTAGGCCTCGACGGGGATGCGGACCGCATCGGCGCGGTGACCGAGAAGGGCGTGATCGTGCGGGGGGACCACCTCCTGCTCCTGCTGGCCCTCGACGTTCTCAAGGACCACCCGGGAGCCGAGATCATCTTCGATGTCAAGTGCTCGAAGGCCCTGCCGGAGATGATCGAGCAAGCCGGTGGCGTGCCCATCATGTGGAAGACGGGCCATTCGCTCATCAAGGAGAAGATGCGCGAGGCGCGATCTCCCATCGCAGGTGAGATGAGCGGTCATATCTGTTTTGCTGACAGGTATTTCGGAACTGATGACGCTATCTATGATGCTGCCCGCCTGGCGGAGCTGGTGGCGCGTGACGGCCGGCCGCTCTCGGAGATGGTCGCCAACATTCCCGCCTACCCGTCCACGCCCGAGCTGCGCTTGGACTGTCCGGAGGAGCTGAAGTTCGACCTCGTGAAGCGCGCGGTGGAGCACTACAAGCGATCTCACGAGGTGATCGACATAGATGGGGCCCGGATTCTGTTCGACGGAGGATGGGCCCTGATCCGAGCCAGCAACACTCAACCCGTTGTCGTGGCCCGGATCGAGGCCGACACCCCCGAGCTGCTGGACGAGATCCGCTCACAAGTCGGCGAGTATCTGGCGGCCGAGGGTGTGTCCCTCCCGGAAGCCTAACGCCACGCGGCGCGCCTCCTGTGACGAGCTCGTATCAGACCGACCGTGGCGAAGAGCGGGTCGTCATCGCGATCGGGGGCAACGCGCTCTCCCCGGCGGGCGGCCCGGCTGAGATCCAGACCCAGTTCCGGCATACTCGCGAGAGCCTCGCGCCGATTCTGGAGTTCGCACGGCACGGCTGGGAAATCGCCATCGTCCACGGAAACGGACCGCAGGTCGGCGATGCGCTCATTCGCAACGAGCGAGCCAGATCGATCGTCGATGAGCTTCCGCTCGGCGTGCTCGTGGCCGGTACGGCCGGGTGGATCGGGTACATGATCCAGCAGTCCCTTCAGAACGCGTTGAACCAGGAGGGAATCGATCGACGCGTGGTTACGGTGATCAACCAGGTGCTCGTGGACCGCGAGAACCCATCGACGCACGAGGCCAGGAAGTTCGTCGGTCGGACCGTGGACCCCGAAGTAGCAAGCGAACTCCTCGCGGAAGGAGTCGATCTGAGGCCGGACCGCGGAGGCAGGCTCCGGCGCATCGTCCCTAGTCCCGAGCCGCTGGAGATCCTGGAGTCGGATACCGTGCGGGAGCTGGTTCACCGCGGCACCATCGTGGTCTCCTGTGGCGGAGGAGGGATCCCTGTGTATTTGGATCCCGTGCTCGGGCTCGAGGGACTCGACTCGGTGGTTGACAAGGATCGTGCGGCTGCGATCCTTGCCAACGACATTGACGCCAGTCTCCTGTTGATCCTGACTGACGTGGAAGGCGTCTTCCGGTCCTTTGGCTCGCCAGAGCAGGAGCTCATCGCACGACTCACCCCGGCGGAGGGCTGGGCTGTCCTCGCTGAGGAAGACCTGGGCGCGGGGAGTATGGGTCCCAAACTCGAAGCGGCCATTCATTTCGTCGAAGGGGGAGGTCGGCGTTCGGTCATCGCGGAGCTGGGTCACGCAGCGGCCGCCTTGCACGGCACGACCGGGACGACGGTCACCTCCGAGCTGCCTTCTGCGGCAACGACCCGCTAACCTCAGAGGATCATGAACATTCACGAGTATCAGGCACGAGAGATCTTCCGCTCCCAGGGCCTTCCCGTTCCGGATTCCGTGCTCGCGGAAACCGCTGAGCAGGCCAAGCAGGCCGCCGCTCGATTCGGCGGCACCGTGGTCATCAAGGCGCAGGTCCACGCGGGCGGCCGCGGGAAGGCGGGTGGGGTCAAGCTCGCCTCAGATCCCGCGGAAGCGGGCACGGCGGCCGCAGCGATCCTCGGAATGGAGATCAAGGGCCTCGTTGTCGAAAAGGTCCTCGTGGCTCCAGCCGTGGAGATCGCGACGGAGGCCTACATCGGGATCGTGATGGACCGCGCCTCACAGCGACCGGTGATGATGGTATCGCCG
>JARRMU010000005.1:0-34875 GCA_037385645.1 Gemmatimonadales bacterium | reverse complement strand
CTTTCGAACGCCTGCTGAGCGCCTCGATCGAGGGGCGGCAGCTTGCCGCGCGATATCCCGGCGCGCCGGACTCGACCGTCGTCGAACTGACGCTGCCGTCCCCTCTCGTGCCAGGAGGTAGGCAAGGGTCGACCTCCGCTGGGAGGCGCGTCTGTCCACACGTTGCCGGCGCCAGTGCCGAAGCGGGCGCCATTACGATTTCGCTCAGTGGTATCCCCGAATAGCCGTCTACGATGAGCAGGGCTGGCAGCCTCATCCGCTATACCCCCAGGGTGAGTTCTTCGGCGAGTTCGCCACGTACGACGTGCTGCTGGACGTACCGGATGATCAAGTCATCGGGGCGACGGGAGTCCCGGTCGAGGGAGATCCCGGTTGGCGGCCCTCGGGGCGGATTGCCGGCGAACCTCGCCTTCAGGAGACCTTCTACGGCTCTCTCGAGGCGAGACCTTCGCCCGGCTACCTGCCGCGCGAGGTCACCGCCGGGCGGAAACGCGTCCGGTTCCACGCGGAGGACGTGCACCACTTCGCTTGGAGCATCGATCCGGACTACCGATACGAGGGTGCGACGGTTCGACGAGGAGGCTCGGACTCGACCGAGCTATCGATACACGTGCTGTATCGGCCCGAAGATGAGGAGTCTTGGGGCCGAGGCCTGGCGCTCGATAGGACGATCCGGGCGCTTCGCTGGCTTGAAGACGTCTTCGGTCCCTATCCGTACCCTCAGCTGACGAACGTTCATCGGCTCGAGGGTGGGGGAACGGAGTTTCCGATGCTCGTGATGAACGGATCCGCCGGAGAAGGCCTGATCCTTCATGAGGTCGCGCATCAGTACGTGCACGGAATACTGGCGAACAACGAGTGGCGTGAGGCCTGGCTGGATGAGGGCTTCGCGAGCTTCCTGGCCAGGTGGTTTCGAGAAGAGCAGGACGGTCCCGGCGTGTGGTTCGGCACCCTAGAGGGCCTGGCGCGGCTTGAGAGGCTGGGGTTAGCAGAGCCGGTGAGCACCCCTGCCGAGGATTTCTCGAGCTTTCAGATCTACGACGCCATGTCGTACGCGAAGCCCTCCGTCATCTTCCGAATGCTACGCGAGCTGCTGGGTGAGGAGGTCTTCCGCCGTTTGCTTCGAGAATATTACGCCGCCCACCGGTTCCAACACGTGACCGAGTCAGATCTCCTCCAGACCGCGGAGGCCGTCAGTGGAAGGCGGCTGGGGTGGTTCTTCGACGTATGGCTGCACGGTACGGACACGTTGGACTACGCGGTGGGTGACGTGGAGCTGGAGCCTCTCGCCGACGGCCGCTGGCGCACGCTCGTGGAGGTCGATCGTCTGGGTGAGATCTGGATGCCCGTGAGCGTGCGGGTGGGCCGGCACGTCGTGGTGGCGGCGTCCCACGCTCGGTCTCAGCTGGTGGAGGTTGTCACATCGGATCGTCCCGGCGACGTCGAGATCGACCCGGATGCCGTGCTGCTGGACGCGGACCGATCGAACAACAGGCGCGACTTGGACTGACGCGAATCCCGGCCGTCCTCGGCGTCGCACGGGGTGGCGGCTCGGCCGGTGGGTCGAGCTAGCCGCAGAGCAGCTTCCGGGTCGCCTCCTGGGCAACGCTTGGTTCGGCCGGCGAGGCGATCGTGACTCCCCGTTCGCCTTTTGCCTCCGGGAGATGAAGGAGCAAGGGGCCTAGCGGCGGAGGGCCGTCGGGCCTTCGGGCCCGGCCCTCGCGGTCGACCGCGATCAGCTGCCCCGGAGCGATCTGCCCGGCGAGCCACGCCCCGTATTGAACCCACCGAAGCAGCGGATCCGAGCCGACTTCCGCCGCGCCGATGACGTCCGCTTGGTAGCGCTCGACGGCTTGGTCGTAAAGCCCGGCGTCGTGTGCCCTCAGACGCCGGAGCAACTGGCGATAGACCGGCTGGACATCGCAGATGCCATGGTGAGAGAGCGCGGCCTGGTAGGCCTCCGAGGTCGACTCGGCCTCGTCGCTCTCCGTCATGGCTCCAACGGTTCCATTCGTCTGTTCTGTCCGTCTCTTCGCTATTCGCCCGCCGTCATCGAATCGAGGAACTCCTGGTTGTTGCTCGTCCGGTTCAGGCGCTCGATGAGGAACTGCACAGCCTCTGCCGGCGGCATATCCGAGAGGAAATTGCGAAGCAGGTACATGCGGTTGAGCTCGGTGTCCGAGAGCAGCAGCTCCTCCTTGCGGGTGCTCGAGCGGTTGAGGTCGAGGGCAGGATAGATGCGTTTGTCCGCGATCTGCCGGTCCAGAATCACCTCGCTGTTACCGGTTCCCTTGAACTCCTCGAAGATCACTTCGTCCATGCGGCTTCCCGTGTCTACGAGCGCGGTCGCGCAGATCGTTAGGCTACCTCCCTCCTCGATGTTGCGTGCTGCACCGAAGAACCGTTTTGGCTTATGGAGGGCGTTGGCGTCCACGCCCCCGGAGAGGATCTTGCCTGAGTGAGGCACCGTCGTGTTGTAAGCTCTGGCGAGTCGCGTGATCGAGTCCAGCAAGATGACTACGTCCTGCTGATACTCCACCAATCGCTTTGCCTTCTCGAGCACCATCTCCGCCACCTGGGTGTGCCGGTCCGCCGGCTCGTCGAACGTGGAGGCGATGATCTCGGCCGCCACGTTCTCCTCCATGTCCGTGACTTCCTCCGGGCGCTCGTCGATGAGCAACACGATAAGCTTGCACTCCGGATGGTTGTGCAAGATCGAGTTGGCGATCTTCTGGAGCAGAATGGTCTTACCCGCTTTCGGCGGGGAGACGATCAGGCTTCGCTGCCCCTTTCCAATCGGCGCAATGAGATCGAGGATGCGCATGGAGATGTCACCGTCGTCACGCTCCAGGCTCAGCTTCTCCTCGGGGTATCGCGGGCGCAGGTTGTCGAAGCCGATCCGGTGCTTGGCCTTTTCCGGGTCCTCGCTGTTGACCGACTCGACCTTCAACAGCGCCAGATACTTTTCGCCCTCCTTGGGAGGTCTGACTTGGCCGAGCACGGTGTCACCCGTTCGCATATCGAATCGTTTGATCTGCGACGGGGAGACGTATATGTCGTCTGGGCCGTAGAGGTAGTTCCAATCCTGACTACGGAGGAAGCCATAGCCTTCCGGCAGGATCTCGAGAACTCCCTCGCCCCGAAGCACGACGTCCGAGTCGAGGAGGTTCTGCTCGATGCGAAAAATGAGGTCCTGCTTTCGAAGGCCGGAGTAGTTGTGGATGCTCAACTCCTCGGCCATCTCGTGAAGGTCGCCAATGGATTTGGATTTCAGTTCTGCAATGTCCACGGAACGGACTCCGTCGGAGTGAAGGCCCCTCTAGGGGATTTCGGTTAGCTTCAGGGTTTCCAGGATAGTTTCAAGAGGTCGCAGAAGCGGGTTGGATTCGAGAGTATGAATAACCACGGTCGAGAAACGGGTCAAGCCGGGAGGAGCTGATGGCGCGCCACAATCGTGAAGCTCGCGGGGTCGACCAGCGCGGCGAGCTGTGGATCATCGGGTACCAGCCCGACTGGTTGAGCAGAGTCAAGATCTCGAGAAGACTTCCTCGGGGCCGCAGGCGCTCCCGGTTGACCATTTTCCGAAACCCGGCGCGACAGGCTCAGGCCAAGCCCGGCAAGGTCGTTCGGACCCGGGTGGCAGCGGCGGATGGTTCCGCTGAGTTCACCGTGGCGCTCGAGGACCGTATGGACGTCGTCGAATCGATCATCGTCGTAACCCGTCGCGGGAAGCGAAAGAAGGAGCGAGTGGAGTTCGTTCTCCAGGGCCGTCTGCCCCCGTCCGGCGAGCGGTAGGCGGCTCGCGTTCCTCGGAGGCGATACAGCGGCGCTGGTAGCCGAGGATCGGAGTGTTTCGCTAGAAGAGCCGCACTCGCAGCCACCGGAACGGTCTGCGGACGAGATCCGTTCTCGCCGAATCTGCCCGCGCCCGAAAGAGCCGGATCTGGTTCTGGATCTCCCGGTCGTGGATCATTCGGCCCGCCGTTCCGCGAGCCGAGCTCAGGTGTCGGTCGAGTGAAGCCAGGTTCGCGGCGAGCGCTCGGACGGCTGCGCCGAAGCGCTCGGGTCCTTCACGGGTAGACGCCTCGAGTGCCACAGCCTGAAGCCGTTCGCTCGATCGGCGGAGACCGGCCGCCAGCGACGTGTCGGCCACGAGTAATCCGAGAGACCCGGGCTCGGCTGCCAGCTCCTCGAGTCCCGCCAGATTAGCCCGCAGCTCGGCGAACGCGCCGATCGATCGTGAAAGTGCGGCCAGGGTCCCGCTGCTGACGGCAGCGTCTTTCTTGAGACGGGTGGCCAGGGGCTCCAGCTCGGCCACAACACGTCTCAGGCTGTCCCCGAAGGCCGCGAGATCCCTCATCGTGAGCGAGAGACTCGCCTGCAAGGTGTCGTCGTAGCTGTACGCTGGCTGGCCCGCACCGCCAGGCTCAAGGCTCACGACGAAGGGTGCCAGGAGCCCGGAAGGCTCTATCGTCGCGTGAGCGTCTCGCCGCAGTACGCGGGCCGCCTCACGGGTCAGGACTGTTCGGACGAGGAGGTTGGGAGACCCTGGAGCACCTCGCTCGAGGAATCGGATCTCGGCCACCCTGCCGGCCTGTTTCCCGGCGATCCACACGGCCGCTCCCGGCCGGAGCTCACCCGCTTCCTGAGCGAACAGCATGAGCGTGGCGTCACCTTCGACGGCGAGCCGAGCCTCGTCCATGAAGAATATGGCCGTACCGGTCGTGAGGAGGGCGATGATCAACCAGGCTCCTCTCCGTACGTCCGACCATTCGCGCTGCTTTCTGTCCACACGCATGCCTCGATCTTGAGGCCATGCATCGGCTCAGGCAAACCCCGGGCTGCAGCAGCCGTGTGCCAGATTCCGATCTGGTACATGAAGGGTGGGCGAGATCGACGACGACGTCATACTGAGCGCGGAACGGAGGCCCGCCCCGGGCTTCCGAACGCAGTAGAAAGAGAGGGAGTACAATGGCTCGATCGATCAACAGGGTCATTCTCGTTGGCAACGCCGGCTCCGATCCGGATGTGCGGGAGACGAGCGGCGGCACGCCGGTCGCGCATCTCTCGCTGGCCACCGACCGCTTCTTCCGCCAGAACGGCGAGGAGCAGCGGAAGACGGATTGGCACCGCCTGACCTTCTGGGGCAAGGCCTGCGAGATCGCCGCGCGCTTCGTGCAGAGAGGTAGCCGGCTCTATGTGGAAGGCCGTATCGAGTACGGGTCCTACGAGCGCGATGGGGTCACGATTCCGACCACGGACATCATCGTTCAGGAGTTCGTGATGCTCGACGGAGCGAACGCTGCCTCGCTCGTTCCGACGGAAGAACAAGAGGTCCCCGCCCTCCTCTAGACGCCTCGGGCCGTCCCGAGCCCAGCCCGGCAGGTTTCTCAGCTCGGTTGCGCCGGTATAGGGGGCCTCAGATCTTCTTGCTTTGTGACTTACGAGCCGGACGCGGGTCCCCTCACGGGCCCGCTATTCGCATGGGGCCCGGCCTCGACTCGAGAGCGACTGACCGAGCAGGCTCCTGAGCCGCTGCTCGAGGGGTTTGGCCAGCCTCGCAGGGTACTCGTGGCGGGTGCCACCGGGTTTATGGGCCAGCACCTGGTGCGCCGGCTCCTGGGCCGTGGCCACCGGCTGCGAGCGCTCGCGCGCAGGCCACCGAGTCACGGCCGGGACGATGATGTGGAGTGGTGGTCGGCGGATGTGACGGATGAGGGTTCGCTTCAGGGCGCCGCCGAAGGGTGCGACGTGATCGTCGACCTAGTGGGAATCGCTTGGGCCGACCGAGAGGGCTACGAGGCCGTGCATGTCGATGGGACCGGCAATCTCCTGCTCGAAGCGCAGCGAGCGGGTGTGGAGCGCCTGGTGTTCGTCAGCACGCTGGGAGCCTCGACCAGTGGCAGCCCGTACTTCAGGACCAAGTACGAAGCCGAGCGCCGGATACGCGAATCGGGTCTCGACTTCGTCATCTTTCGTCCGTCGATCGTCTATGGGCCCGGCGACCACTTCACGTCCGCCATCGTCGACCTGCTGCGACGCCCGCCCGTGTTTCCGGTCCTCGGCCTCAGTCGCTCCCGACTTCAACCGGTGGCCATCGAGGACATCGCCGACGCGCTCGTGCAAGCCGTGGAGCGTCCCGACCTGTCGGCACGCACGTTCGAGATCGCCGGCCCCGAGCGGCTGGAGTTTGCCAAGATAGTGCGGATCATTGCCAGCGCCATCGGGGTCCGGCGTCCTGTCGTGAAGCTGCCGCGGACCCTGAGCACGCAGGCCCTTTGGATGGCGGGCCGTCTCGGTTTCCCGCAGCCGATAACGCCTGACCAGCTTGCGATGTTCAGGGGTGCCAGCGTCCTGAAGAAACGGATGAATCCGCTCCGATCCGTCTTCCATCTCGAGCCGCTGCCCTTTCGGGTCGCCGTCAGGGACTATCTGTGAGCGGGCCGGGAGCTTCGCCGGGGCAGCGGGATCGGGGCGTTGCCTTGCCGGAGAAGCACGATCCGGGCTTTCTGACGGTCTCGAATCTCCTCTCGCTCAGTCGCATCCCCCTGGGCGTAATGTTCCTCGTCACCAACGATCCGAAGGCGCTGGCCCTGATTGTGGTTGCCGGATCTCTCACGGATTTGTTAGACGGCGTGATCGCTCGCATCAGCGGCACCATCTCCGAGGTCGGAATCCTGCTCGATCCTTTCTGCGACAAGATCTTCGTGTTGCTGGGCGTCGTCTCGTTCCTTCCATCCGGACGTCTTGACTGGGCTGGCTTCGTGATCCTCATCCTGCGCGACGTCTTCACCGGCGGCTCGTATCTGGTCAGCCGGCTGGTTGGACGCGACATGCATCCGCGCTCGAGAATGGGTGGGAAGGTGACGACGTTCTTCCAGTTCCTTACTCTCCTCGCGCTCATCTTCAGGCCGGGGTTGGTGCCGATCTTCATCCTGGCCGTCGGGATCACATCGGTGTACGCGATCATCGATTATGGCGTCTATCTCATCAAGCAGGAGCAGTTCGCACGGCTCGATAGCGAGTGACAGGCGCGGAGGCGTGGCTGAGCCTGGAGCTTGTCTGCGCGCCAGACTTGGCAGGTCTCGCGAGTTGGGCTGGCGCATTCTGAGGGCCCGATCGTGATTCGGTTGCTCCATCTCTCGGATGCCCATCTCGGCGCCGCATACTCGGGCTTCGGGCCCGTCGCGGAGGCTCGTCGGAAGGACGTGCTCGAGGCCTTCCGAGGACTTCCGGACGAGGCCGAGCAGCTCGGGATCCACGCCGTGGTCGTCTGCGGTGATCTCTTCGACGGCCCGGAGCCGGATGAGCGCATCCTCGCGGCGGTCAGAGAGGTATCGCGACGCCTCCAGGAGGCGGGCCGTCCACTCTTCGCCGTGCCCGGCAACCACGATTCGATCTCACTCGACCCTTCGCTCTACCCGAACGCACTTCCCGGTGCCCACGTATTCACCGAGCCGATCTTCGCGGAGCCGGCGGTTGCCGATACGGAGGCCGGTCCCTTGATCGTCTACGGATTCGCGTACGACCGGGCACGCGAGAGCGACCCGCTTCCGTCTTTCCGGAGAGCGGACACGCGGGGTGTTCATATCGTGCTGCTTCACGGAGCGGTGCCGGACGCGCCGCATTGGGGCGAGCCTTCGTCGCTTCGGTTGCCGACTGAAAAACTGGCCGATCTGGACGCTGACTACGTGGCGCTGGGCGACTATCACCGCTTCCGGTCGCCGGAGGAGTTCGGCGTCGGCAGCTGCGCCTGCTACGCCGGCTCCTTCGCGGCGGTCGACATCGCCGAAGAGGGACCGCGTGGGTACGTGGTCGCGGATGTGAAGAGCGGGACACCTCCTCGCGTGCGCCACGTCAGCTCGGGGGTGCGCGAGGTCATTCGTCTCGGAGACGTGGATGTCGGTGCCTGTCCCGACGAGCTTGCGGTCGCCGAGCTGCTCAGACAGAGAGCTCCGGAGGAGAGCATCCCCGTGGCTCGTCTGGTGGGGGAGCCCGCCTTCCCGCTCGATATCGAGATTGTTCGAGTCGACCTCGAGGAGCGGTACGGTTGCGTCCGCGTCGAGGATGCCACGCGCTTCTACGCCTCCACGAGGCTGGCCGAGATCGCGCAGGAGCCGACGGTCGCGGGACATGCCGCACGCCTCGGGCTGAGTCGGATCAGCGAAGCGGATGATCCCGAGGAGAGGATCGAGGCGGAGCGAGCCCTGCGAATCGCGCTGCGAAGCCTCGGCGTGACATGAGCGGAGATCTTCGCCTCGAATCCATCGAGCTGGATTACGGATGTCTACACGGCCGTCAGCGGTTTGCCGGGACAACCGAGCCAACCGTAATCGTGGGATCGAACGGCTCTGGGAAGTCCACCCTCATCGAAGCGGTCGTGCGTACCCTGTTCGGTTTCAACCGCCGCGAGTCCGATGCCCGCCTGATCCAGCAACGCCGGCGACCCTGGAAGGGCGGGAGCTTCCGAGCCGTTCTGGTTCTCGAGGACGCGGAAGGCCGCCTGGCCCTCGAGCGGGACTTCGAAACGAACGAGGTCGTGGTCAGCCGGCCCGCGGCCGGAGAAGAGCTGTACCGTGGTGAGGCGAACCCGGCCGCCCCGGCGAGCTCGGACCAGCGACGGTACCGGGAGCTGCTGCAGAGCATCGTCGGTCTCGTCGAATTGGAGGATTACGAGCGCACCGCCTGCATCCAACAGGGGCACATGCTCGAAACTCAGTTGACGCAGGATCTGCTTCGCATCGCGGCCGGAGGGCACGCCGACGTCGAGGCTGCAGCAGAGAGCGTTCGCGGCCGTTACCACGAGCTCAGCATGGAGCCGATCGACGCCGAGGAACGACGGAGGCGAAAGAAGGGGTTGGTGGAGCGGCTGGCGGCCAAGCTCGATGAGCTGGAGAGCCGGATAGCGGTGGCACGCCAGTCGGAGGCGGAGCGCGCCCCGCTGCTGGCGGGGCTCGAGGCGATCGAGGGGGAGCTGGTCGAGCTGCGCAGGACCGTCCGGCGTTTGGAGCGCGACCACGCCGCTCTGTCTCGGCTGCGCGTGCTGGAGGAGCGCGAGGAGGCATCACTGCAGCGGATCCGCAGGCTCGAGGACGTTCAGAAGGACCTTCGCGAGGCGATCTGGAAGGCGGAATCCGTTGCCGACGAGACCGGAATGCCCTCGCTCCCCGAGGCGTATCCGGAGGACTACTTGGAAAGGCTCGCGGCGCTGGAGGAGGGGCTCTGGCCGCGCTTGCAGGAGCTGCGAGCCGCGCGCGCCACGCGGAGCACCGGCGCGCAGGCCGAGGCTCGGTCCTCGGTCGGGGTGGGCGGCCTGGCGCTCGGTGGCGTGCTCCTGGCCGCCGGCGCGTCGGCCGCCGGAATTGGCGAGGGGGTCCTGCGCGTCCTTGGCCTGTTCGCTGCCTTGGCCGGAACTGTGATCCTGATCAGGGGGCTTTGGGGCCGCGCGGGACGTCTTCGTGCAGAGGACTCGGCGGCGCTGGAGCTGACTCGAATCGACGCGGAGATCGAGGCGCTCGGACGACGGGTCTCAGAAAAGCTGGCCGGCCTGCCGGCCGGGGTTGACATATCGCCGGAGACGCTCCCGGAGAGGCGTCGGGAGTTCGCCTCGTGGCGATCGGCACGGGATCGCACGACAGATGCCGAGCGACGGCTGGCGGAGGCTCTTCGAAGAACCAAGAGGACGCTCGCTTCCCGGGACGCCGAGGAGGCGCAAGTTCAGGAGAAGCCGGGTGTCGACGACGCGTCAGCTGGCGTGCGAGCGGCTCGAGCCCTGTTGTCGTCCCTGGAGGCCGCGCTCTCATCAGAGCGAAACGGTGCGCTGGCTCCCACGAGACTCGAGCTGGAGCGTGAGAGGTCGGAAGTCGAGGGGCTACCCGGAGATGCGCGTGCCGCGTTCCGGAAGACGGATGTCGAGATGGAGGAGAAGCGGCGTGAGCTGAGGTCGAAGGAGGCCGAGGAGCGCGTGCTTCGAGAAGAGTTCCTCGCCGTCCCACGAGCCGATGAGAGCTCGGTGGCGCTCGAAGGGCGGCTGGAGGGGCTGAGGACCACACTCGCGGAAGCGAAGCGAGAGGCCGGTGCGTACCGCCGTGCGCATCACCTCCTCATGGACGCGTACGAGGAGTTTCGCGAGACGGACCAGGAGCGGCTGCTGCGCCACATCGATGCGCATCTCAGGGTCCTGGGGGGTCGTAAGATGGGTCCCATCGTGGCACCGGACGATCTCGACTCGGCCCAGCTGATGTACGGCGGTCGCCCTCTCGCGCTCGCCTCCCCGCCGCTCAGCTATGGGGAGCTGCACGTGGCTCTGTTCGCGGTCCGGATGGGAGCGGCCGATTTCCTCGCGGGGATGGCCGTGCGGTTGCCGCTGCTCGTGGATGATCCCTTCGTACACCTCGACGCCGGCCGAGCCGCGGAGATCTGGGACGTCCTCTGCACGATCGCTCGAGAGCGACAGGTGATACTGACCACGCAGGACCGCCTGGTCCTTGAGCACCTCGGAGTCCGTCCGGATCTGGACCTGGATGGTCCCGATCGCACGGCTTCGGCGCAGATTGAGCTTCCGGTAGGCGGCTTGGGCCTGGGGTTGGGGGTCGGGCGGGATCCGAGGGGTGTTTAGGCGCGGCTTTGCTCGACCTGTCAGCCGGCCTCCGAGGGCAGGAGACGGCTGTGCCAGCTCAAGCTCGCGGGAAGCTCCCATTGGCCCGCGCGCAGCTCACCCAGCCGTCCCACCGTCAGGTCGAAGACCACGGTTCGGCCGTTCACGTCGCCGCTCGCCGCCAGCTTCCGGAACTCCCTCCTGCTGACGAAGCGGATCTCCTCACCGTTGCGATACCAGACGGGCGCACCGTCCGCGAGGTCCACACCAAGCTCCCTTTCCAGCTGGCGCACGTGGCCCATCAGCGCGTCGATGGAGCAGCCTGACGCCGGCGCTCGCCGCTCGTCGAGGGCGATGACCAGGAAACGGTCGTAGCGCCAGTCGCAGGCGGCTGCCAGCGCCTCGCCGTGCGCCGCCCACCCGTCCAGGAAACGCCACGTCTTTCCGTGCAGGCGCGACGCTTCCTCCCCGGAGAGCGGTCGTTTGGCGCCGAAGATCCAGAGTCGCGCGTCGTCCGGGAGGTCTTGAATGGACGGTCGATTCGCGGCGCGCGCGTGGCTCGAGTCCACTACTCGTACCTCAGGGCCACGATCGGGTCCAACTTCGCCGCTCGCCGAGCGGGCCAGATCCCGAAGAAGAGTCCGACGGAGGCGGAGAAGAGCACGGCGAGCATGATCGCGCTGACGGAAACCGCCGTATTCCAGTTGGCGAGGTTGGCGAGGAGACTGGAGCCGGTCACACCTACGGCGATGCCGAGCAGGCCGCCGACCAGGCAGAGAACGAGCGCCTCCAACAGGAACTGCATGAGGACGTTTCGGCGCGTAGCACCCATCGCCTTGCGGACGCCGATCTCGCGCGTGCGCTCGGTGACGGAGACGAGCATGATGTTCATGATCCCGATTCCGCCGACCAGCAGGCTCACGGCGGCGATGCCGGCCAACAGGAAGGAAAAGGTCCGCGTCGTTTCCTCGCGCGTGCCCATGAGCTCGGCGCGGTCCTGGATCCAGAAGTCGTTCTCATCCCCGACGCGCAGGCGGTGCTCGCGACGCAGGATCTCCTCGATCTGGCCCATCGCGAAGGACATCGACGTGCCGTCGGCCACCTCGACGTTGAACGAAGAGAGGCGGTCCGTGCCCATCAGGCGGAAGCGAGCGGTCTCGAGTGGCACGTAGATCTGCTCGTCGTAGTTAAACCAGCTGAAGCTGCCTTTCTCCTCGAGCACGCCGACGACCTCGAACGTGATGTTGCCAATCCGGATCTGCTGCCCCACGAGCTGTTCCGCGCTCGAGCCGAACGTCGCGGGTATCGCTCCACCGAGGACCGCGACCCGGCGACGTCCTTCGTTCTCCTGGTCATCGAAGAATCGGCCCAGCGCGACCGCGTACCCGTTGATCTCCGCGTTCTGAGGGCTCGTTCCGACGACGCGAAGGTTCGCGTTCGTGGCACCGGATTCGACCTGTAGCTGCGAGCGCATCTCCGGTGCGGTCCCTAACACGGAAGGCGCGTTCGCCAAGACGGCTTCGGCGTCCTCCGGCGTCAGCTCCGACGTGGCCCCCGACCTCACCCCGTGAAACCAGAGCTGGCCGGGTCTCACCGTGAGGACGTTGGTGCCCAGGCTGGCGATCTGCTCCTGCACGGCCCGCTGGGCTCCCTCGCCGAGCGCGACCATGGCGATCACGGCGGAAACGCCGATCACGATGCCCAGCATCGTCAGCAGTGAACGGAGCTTGTGGGCTCGGATCGCTTGCAGGGCGACACGCATGGTCTCGAGAAGGAGCATCGAAAAGCGGCCTCCTACCTAGCCTACCGTCAGTTGCGCTGCACGCCAGGCACGCCGGAGCGCGAACGGATTCGTTGGAGAAGCTCCTGCTGCTGAACCAGGGAGAGCGGCACCTCCAGTACCTCATCACCCTCCTTGAGGCCGGCCAGAATCTCCGTGTACTCCCAACTGCTGAGGCCGATGGTTACCGGCTTCAGGGTCAGCCGGCCGGAGGCGTCCTCCACGAACACGAACGCGGGTCGCGGCCGCGACGGATTGGCGCGATCGGCTTGCTCCTGCTGCTCCCTGGCCGCGTGCATCAGCTGGAAGAGCCGTTGCCGCTCTCCCGGCTCAAGGCCTTGGAAGTAGCTGCGCCGCTCGTCCTGAGACATCGATCGCAGCTGTTCCAGCACCGCGTCGTCGCCTTCCGGCTCCTCTCCGGGCTCTTCGCCATCCGTCGGCTCCTCAACCGCGACCTCGACTCTCTGTTCGAGAAGCGATGGATCGAGTCCCAACGCCTCCACGAGCTGGCGAGCCTCCTCCGGCGTTTTCACACCGCCGTTGTCGAGCGTGAGCGCCGCGTCGCGCCGACCGATGACGATCTCGACGTCCGAGTTCATGCCGGGCCGGAGCAGGTTCTGCTCGTTCACGATCCTGGTCAGCACGGCGAACATCGTCACGCTCTGATCGACGACTGCCTGGGGCTCGATCTTGAGCACTGTTCCTCGGAATGTCCGGTCCGGGTAGGCTTCAACCGTGATCTCCGCCGGCAGGCCCGTCTCTATGCTCCCGATGTCGGTCTCGTCCACCAGCGTGCGCACCTGAACCTCCGAGAGGTCGGCCATGCGCATGAGGAGCGTGCCGCCGGTGACCTCGCGGGTCGAGGTCACGATCTGGCCCGCTTCGATCTGGCGTTCCACCACCGTGCCGTCTATCGGCGCCCGCACCACCACGTCGTTGAGCCTGTCCGTCGCGAGCTCCAGGTTGGCCCTGGCTCGGACGAGGGCTGCCCGCGCGTTGGCGTGCTCGAGCAGCTGGGTCTCGAGCTCGTCAGCCGTCACAACGGAGGAATCGTAGAGCGACTGCGTTCGCGCCAGTCGCCGCTCGGCGATCTGCAATCGCGCCCGAGCGACCTCGAGGTCCGCTTCCATCTGGTCGAACTCGTTCCGCACGTCACGTGGATTGATCCGCACCAGAAGTTGCCCTTGCCGGACAAAATCGCCGAGTTCGACCGGGAGTTCCAGGATCTCGCCGGAAGCCTGGGACTTCACATCGATGATCCGGATGGGCTCGATCGTCCCGGTCGCCACCACGCTCGATACGAGGCTGCGCACTTCGGCGACGGCGGTCTGGAACTCCGGAACGGATTCGCTGGCGGGGCTCTGGCCGCAGGCGGCGGCGAGCACCGCACTCATGGCCAGCGGAATCAGGCGCGACGATGAGGCTTTTCTATGCATGGCCGAGGATACTACCACGCCTTTAGATAGAGGTTCAACCCGCAAAGCTGGCTCGTGGGCTCATCCTCACTTAGACAGCCAGTCGTCTCCCGCCATTCCCTCGGCGCGAAGCGGCCATCCACGACACGCCGATCGAAGTGGAATCGATTACTCGGCGGCCGCCTGCAGCTCCTGTAATCGGCGGCCGAGAAGGGATTCCAACGAAGCGACGCCGATCTGGTACTCGAAGCGCCGGCGGATGAGGTCCACCTCCGCCTGCGAGACGGCGATCTGGGCCGTTTGGAGGTCCAGAATGGTCGCGAGCCCGAGACGATAACGTTCCGAGCTCACCCGCAGGTCCTCATGGCTCAGCTCGACGCTCTGCTCCGCCAGCTCGATGGAGGCGGTCGCCACCTCGATCGCGTTGTAGGCCGCGTCCAGATCCACGATGAGCTGCAGTTCCGCGGCCCTCTGCTCGGAGACCGCGGCATCGGCCGCGGCCTGAGCCCGATAGACGTTCGTCTCGCGGCTGAAACCGTTGAACAAGGGGTAGGAGCCGGTGAGGGCGATGCTCCAGCTGCGGCTCTGCGGCGGGAAATCGACGTTCGCCCAAGCCCACCCGCCGGAAAAGCTGAGGTTCGGCAGATAGGCTGAGTTCGCTGTCGATACGCGAGACGCTGCTGCTTCGGCCACCGCCTCGGCGCTGACGACCGCGGGTGCGGTCCGGAGTCCGATCCGGTACGGGTCATCCCGACTGAGCCCCAGAGGCTCGGCCTCGAGCGTTTCCCCGGGCGACGGCTCCACCCTCCCATCGAGGCCGATGGTACGTCCGAGCTGGAAGGTCGCGGCCCGCAAATCGTTCTCGGCGTTGAGAAGAGCGATCTTGGCATTGTTCAGGTCCACCTGCGACCGGAGGACGTCCGATCGCGTCGATCGGCCGAGCTCGAGCTGCTGGGTGACGAACTCCAGCTGAAGTTCCTGGCGCTCGACGCGGTCACTTTCCACGCCGACCAGATCGCGGAAGGCGAGAGCGTCGTAGTAGGCCTGTTTGACAGCCAGGAGTAGAGAGAACTCGTTTTGCCTGAACTGGGCCTGCCGAGCGCTCAGGTCCAGCTGGGCGCTGTTCAGCTCGGTAAACTTCCTGAAGCCTTCGAAGAGATTGTAGCGTCCCGTGAGCTGGAAGAAGTAGCTGGTCGCGACGATCGCCTGACCCGTTTGGTCCAGGCGCCCGGTGCTCGAGTTCGTATAACCGAAGCCGGCGTCGAACGTCGGAAGGAAGTTTCCCCATGCGTCGAGCCGATTGTACTCGGCGACGTCGACGTTCGTCTCGGCGACCCGGAGCTCGGGGTTGAGGGCGCGCGCGATCCTTACGGCCTGGTCGAGGGTCACCTGGCGCACGGAATCCGACGCCACGACAGTCACATCGTCCACGTTCTGAGCCGACGCCGGAGCTGCCGATGCCAGAGACACGGCCGCACAGACGGCGGTCACGAACCACTCGCGTTTCATCTCTTTCTCTCCCTCGACTCTCTGACGGATCTGTCGCCGAAGTGCCTGCGAAGACTTCCCGAACCTTGGATGTTCCGAACGCTCCACAAGTTGTCCCGCTCTCGGACACCCGATCGCGGGTCGGCATACTTTCTCGCTTCTGCCGGTATGCTGGACGATGCGGTCCCATGGTGCAAACGTTGCGTTAACGTCTTGTGATCCCGCGCCGTCCAACAGTCGATGGGTCCGTGGGTGCGCTTGGCGACCCGCGGAACCGTCGAGTCTTTCTAATGGCTGCGACAGATGCTAGACGAGCGACAAGCGGTCGAGCAAGCACGCCGCGGCCACGAGGCGGCCTGGCGGTATCTTTACGAGGGGCATGCGGGTTTTGTTTTCCGCCTGGCCGTGCGCACGACCGGGGACAGGGCGGCGGCGTTGGATGTGGTGCAAGCGACGTTTGCGAGGGCGGCGGCCGGCATCGGCCGGTTTCGGGGTGAGTCGAGCTTTCGGAGCTGGCTCGCCAGGATCGCGATCAACGAGATGACTAATTGGGTCCGCCGGCGGGCGCGGCGTCGGGAGTGGGCGATCGAGAAGGCCGATCAGATCGCAGCGAGCGACCGTCCGGATGAAGGGGTGGCGCGTCGTGACCTGGCCGAGCGCGCCCTGGCCTACGCACGCACACTCCCCCCGCAGCAGCGAGACGTAGTGATCCTGCGCACGACCGAGGGGTTAACGTACGGTGAGATCGCCAGGGCGCTGCGAACGAGCGAGGGATCGGTGAGGGTGAGCTACCACCACGCCATCCGTAAGCTGAGGGAGCATTTCGGAGTGAGAGCCGCGGCCGAGAGCCGCGGCCCCTAGCACGACGCGGAGTGCATTGAGCTTGGAGGATCGGAGCGTTAGCGAGCTTCACGCCACGGATCGGCTGCCGGAGTACGTGAGGGGTGGGCTTTCCGACGGCGAGCGGGCGGCCGTCGAGGCCCACCTGTCAACGTGCGCGGTGTGCGAGGAGGAGGTTCAGATCCTGGAGGCACTGCTGGCAGCGCCGGAGCCACGCCTGACGCCGTCCGAGGAAGCGCGCCTCTACACGCCTCTTACGTCGTCCCATCCGACGGTGTGGAGGGCCGGCGCCTGGCGCGCCGCGGCTGGCATCGCGGTCGTGCTCGCGAGCTACGCGGTCTGGCTCGTGAGCCGGACAGAAGGAGAGATCGACGGCACGTGGTCCGCTGACGAGGCGCTCGCCGGTTGGGAGACGGATCTCGCCGAGCTGCACCCGGGCGAGGGAGAGCTCCGAGAGGCGCTCGGAGGGGGTGGGCCGGCGTGGCTGGATCTCGAGGGCGAGGAGTTGAATGATCTGGACGGATTGGAGGGACCGTCCGAGGAGCTAGAGCTGTGACTTGGTCTCGCTCAGTCGCTTCGGGGGTCCTGGCGGCTTTTCTTGTCTTTGGAGGCTTGCCGGTGGCGTCCGGGCAGGCGTTCGCCCAGGAGCCTGCCCAGGGAGCCAACGCGGCCGAGCTTACGGATCGCTTCTCCGATCGCGTCGCTCAGGCGCTCCACCTCGATGAGAGCCGCGCCGAGCAGCTGAGGTTGGCGCTCCAGCGCAGCCGGGAGCTGCGACAGGCTCTTGCGGCGCAGCGCCGTTCTCTGTTCAGAGAGCTCGCCGAGGTTGCCCGAGGCGACGGGGCAGACCAGGAGCGGGTGGCGCAGTTGCTGGATGACGTGCTGCGAACGCAAGTCCAGGAGGCGGAGATCAACGTGGACGAGCAGCGCCGGCTGTCCGAGTTCATGGCGCCGCTGGAGCGGGCACGATTCCTATGGCTCAGGCAGCGCTTCCTTCAGCAAGCTCGGCAGCGCGGCCAGGACTTGCGCCGAAACAATCAGATCCCGCGAGACCGCCGGCCGCCGGACGCAGCCGAACAGCGGGTCGTTCCCGAGCGGACACCGTCTCGGCCATAGTCGCAAGCGTGCGACCGATCGCCGCAGACGCTTCCTCCCCGCCCATCGGAGCTCACGTCTCGACGGCAGGCGGGATCCAGCTGGCGCCCAGTCGCGCGGGGCGCCTTGGAGCCGACGCCCTTCAGCTGTTCACCAAGTCACCACAGCAGTGGGCCGAGCGCGTCCTGACCGCAGATGTCGTCCTCGCGTTCGTTCACGCTCGCCGCGAGGCCGGAATCGTCGTGGCGGCCTCTCACGACAGCTATCTGATCAATCTCGCGACGCCAGACCGGACTCTGCGGGACAAATCGGTGCGAGCATTCCGAGCCGAGCTCGAGCGCTGCGAGCAATTGGGCCTGGAATTTCTCGTTACCCACCCCGGCAACGCGACCTCCGGAAGCCGCGAATCAGCTCTGCGGCAGAACGCGGAGCTGATCGGGCAGGTAGTGGAACAAGTACCCGGCCGGACCCGCGTGCTGCTCGAGACGACCGCCGGGAGCGGATCGTCGCTTGGCTGCCGCTTCGAGGAGATCGCGCTGATGATCGACGGCCAGCCGCCGGAGGTCCGAGAGAGGCTCGGCGTGTGCCTCGACACGGCGCACGTCTTTGCAGCTGGCTACGATCTCCGAGGCGACTACGACGCCGTGGTGAAGAGCTTCGACGCGGTGGTCGGCCTCGACCGTCTGGCGCTGATCCATTGCAACGACTCGCTCGGGGCACTGGGGAGCCGCCGTGACCGGCACACCGACATCGGCGCTGGTCAGCTCGGTGAGGGGGTATTTCGCGACCTGATGCGAGATCCCCGTCTCGGCTCGGTTCCGCGAGTGCTGGAGACGCCGAAGGGAGAGGACCCGATCGCCGCCGACCGGCGCAACCTGGCAACACTCCGGCGGCTCGCCGGATCCTGAGCTCTCAGCGCCGGGCTGCTGCGCCCGCTTCCCGCTCTGGCTTGTTCTCCCGCGACCCGACCTCCATCTTCCTCCGACTGATCGAGAGAGGTTACAAGGAGAACTCCGATGTCCGAAGACGCCCAGCTTTCCGCGCTCCCTGAGACCGCACTGCCGGAAGGTGGAATGCGGATGGCGGCAGAGACCCTCGTTACCGAGCGGTTGCGCGCCCTGAGACGTGCCTTGGGCCGTAACGTCGGTCCGCGCGACGTCATCGTTCGCGGAACGAGTCCGGCGTCGCGGAAGCACCTGTTCGAGGAGGCGTGCGAGCTTTACTGGAACGAGCTCAGCTGGGAGGAGACCACCGATGAGGAGATGATCGGTGATCGTGAGCTCACCGAGATGGTCTTTCCCGGCCTTCTGGCCTTCATAGACGCTCTCCTGCCGAGCGGCGAGAGCGGCGAGCCGGACCGGAAGCGGGAGCACCGGGACGTCGCTCACGATTTCCTGCTCTGGCTCGCGGCGCGGCTTGTCGGTCTGCGAAACGCCAAGATCTCGGGCAACGGCCACCACTCGCGCATCCGTCGCGAGCTGCAGGTCACCGACGAGCTGATCGACCTGATCGCCTATCGTCTCTACTCCTTGACCTCCGACGAGATCGAGGAGATCCAGATTCTCTGACTCCTCGGCGCAAGGACGCACACCGTCAAAGGCGCCGACACCATCAAAACCGAGCGTGACGAAACGTGAAGTCGATCGTTTGCATCAAGCGTGTGCCCGACAGCGAAGCCCGAATCCGGGTCGCCGGAGACGGCGTCGGCATCGATCCGGCCGGCGTGAAGTACGTCATGAACCCGTACGATGAGATTGCCCTCGAGGAGGCGATCCGGCTCAAGGAGGAGTCGGGCGACGGCCTCGTGACGGTGCTCTCGGTGGGGCCGGAGGAGTCGAAGGAGATCCTGCGTACCGCCCTCGCCATGGGAGCGGACGAGGCCGTGCTGCTCGCCTCGCCTGAATCGGCGGACGGGCTGGTAATCGCAAGCGCTCTGGCGCAGGAGATCGGCGAGCGGGCGTATGACCTGATCCTCTTCGGCAAGCAGGCCATCGACGACGACAACATGCAGGTCCCGGCCATGGTCGCGGAACTGCTGGGCCTGCCGTGTGCCAGTGTCATCGTGAAGCTCCGCATCGAGGGACGGCACGCGGTCGCACACCGAGAAATCGAAGGCGGCCACGAGATCGTCGAGTTCGACCTCCCGGCGGTTGTCGGTGCTCAGAAGGGTCTGAACGAGCCTCGATATCCCAGCTTGAAGGGGATCATGGCTGCGAAGAAGAAGCCGCTCGAGGTAAAGGAGATCGGCTTGGCCGAGCCCAAAGTTCGGATCGTGGCGCTGCAAGAGCCGCCGCCGAGGGGCGGAGGCGAGATTGTCGGCGAAGGCCCGGAAGCGGTGCCGGAGCTGGTGCGCCGACTCCGCGATCGGGCCCTTATCTGAGATCGGCTTTCAGTGAGGATGATATAAGATGGCAAGAGTGCTCGTTTATGCCGAAATACGGGACGGGGAGCTCCGCCCTGTAGCTTCCGAGGCTGTGACGGCGGGATACGATCTGGCCGAGCAGCTCGGCGGATCGGTGGATGTATTCATCCTCGGCCCGCCCGGAATGGGACAGCGGGCCGCGGAGCTGGGACGATACGGGGCCGATCGGATCTTCGTGGCTGAAGATCCCGCCTTCTCCAGCTACGCGGCGGACGCTGCGCTGCGTCTCTGTGAAGAATTGGTCGGGCGGGAGACCTACGACGCCGTGGTCTTTCCTGCCTCGGCGCAAGGCAAGGACCTGGCCCCGAGGGCGGCCGCTCGGCTCGACCGCGGGCTCGCGACGGAAGTGGTCGCGGTGGACGTGGACGACGGTCGGCCAGTGGCGGTCCGACCGATGTTCGCCGGCAAGGCGATCGCCACCGTCGCGTTCTCGGAGTTGCCGGCGTTGATCAGCGTTCGCCCGAACGTCTTCCGACCCAGAGAGCGGCCGGGCGACGGGTCCGTCGAGGTCGTGGAGATCCCCAGCGAGCCCGCCGCTCAGCGCGTGACGGGGATCGAGACGGGAGATCGAGAAGCTCTGGATGTCTCCGAAGCGAACATCGTCGTCTCCGGCGGACGAGGCATGAAGGATCCGGAGAACTGGTCGGTCCTAGAGGACCTCGTGGAGGCGCTCGGCGACGATGCGACTCTAGGGGCGAGTCGCGCGGTCGTGGATGCGGGTTGGCGCCCGCACGCGGAGCAGGTCGGTCAAACGGGGAAGGTGGTCTCGCCCAGCCTGTACTTCGCCGTCGGAATCAGCGGTGCGATCCAGCACCTGGCCGGCATGAGGACCGCGAAGACGATCGTGGCGATCAACCGTGATGCCGAAGCTCCGATCTTCAGCGTCGCGGACTACGGTCTCGTCGGCGATCTGTTCGAGGTGGTTCCCGCGCTGACGGCCGAGATCCGCCGAGTCCGCGGCGAGGGATGACCCGCCGAAGCGACCCCGACACCGCTCGGAACGTCGCCCCCTAGAGCCTTTCGACGACCTGCTGCGATGAGCAGGATGAGCCTGCTGGAGGTCCTGGAGCCGCTCCACCGCTGGAGTCGGGAGGGTAAGACGGCCGGGCTTGCAACGCTCGTCCAGGCCCAGCGGAGTGCCCCCCGCCGGCCCGGTGCGCGCTTCGCCGTGAACGACGTCGGCGAACTGGCGGGCTCGGTCTCGAGCGGCTGCGTCGAGGGGGATCTCCACGAGCACCTGCGGCAGATTCTGGCCGGAGGGCCGCCCCGCTTGCTGAGCTACGGCATCACCGACGAGATGGCGGCAGAGGTCGGCCTCGCCTGCGGCGGCGAGATCGAGGTTTTTGTCGACAGGTACGTGGCGGAGGATCCGACCTGGGCGGCCCTGCGGGATGTCATCGAGCGCGCCCGGCCTGCGATCCTGATGACCGGTATATCGGGACGACTGGAAGGTCGCCGACTGCTGGTGGTCGAGGGCGACGAACCGATCGGATCCCTCGACTCCCGTGAGGGAGATGCGCGCCTTATCGAACGTGCCCGGCCTCTGCTCGATTCCGGCTCGACGGATCTGCTCGACGTCGTCGACGAAGGGGAATCCGCGGCCGTCTTCGTGGAGTCGGTGCTCCCGCCGCCGCGACTGGCGATCGTGGGGGCCTCTCCCGTCGCCGCGTGTCTTTGCCACCTCGCGGCCTTCGTGGGCTTCGAAGTGATCGTGATCGACCCACGCCGCGCTTTCCTATCGCCGGAGGCGTTCCCTGACGCGGATCGCATCGTCGAGGCGTGGCCGGATGAAGGCCTCGAGGAGATCGGCCTGGACAGGTTCGCGAGCGTCGTCGTGCTGGCACACGATCGCAAGCTCGATCTGCCGGCGCTCGCGGCCGCACTCCGCGCCGGATGCCGCTTCGTTGGCCAAATCGGTGGGAAGCGAACCCAGCGGCTCCGTCGGGAGGCGCTGGCCGATCTGGGGATCGAGGCGTCGGAGATCGCGAGGGTGCGAGGACCGGTGGGCCTTGATATCGGCTCGGATACTCCCGAGGAGATCGCACTCGCCATCCTGGCCGAAGTCGTCGCGGTTCAGCACGGCCGGACATGAGCGACCGAGGACTCATCGCCGGTCTCGTGCTGGCGGCGGGAGCCTCTGTCCGGCATCCAGGCGGCTCGAAGCTGCTTCTCCCCTTCGATGACGGCACGGTGGTCAGCGCGTCGGTGCGTGGGGTCGCAACCGCAGGTCTCCGGCCCATCGTGGTCGTGGTCGGTCATCGGGCGGGGGAGGTCCGCGATGCCGTGGGCGTGGCCATGGGCGACGAGGAGATCGAGTTCGTGGAGAACCCGCGGTACCGGGAAGGGGTCGCCGGCTCCCTGTCGGTCGGACTCGGCCGCTTGGCGGCCCGGTCGGGCGTGGAAGCGGCGGCCATCCTGCTGGGTGACGAGCCGGGCGTGTCGCCGGCCGTCATCCGCGCGGTCGCCGATGCGTGGCGCGGCGGGGCACCCGTGGCGCGGGCGGTTTATCGTGACCGCCCGGGACACCCCGTGATCGTGGATCGCTCCCTTTTCTCGATTCTGCAGGGTGCTAAAGGTGACCGTGGGCTCACAGCGGTTCTCGGCCGATGCGGACTCGACTTCTTACCGGTCCACATCGAACGGGAAGCTCCGGTAGACATCGACACACCGGCAGACTACCGGCGCGCGATCCGGCATGGAGGCGAGGATGAGGGGAGGGGCTCGGCATGAGGCTCGGTTGAGGGTCCTGTGGCTCGGGATCGGGATAGCGGTAGTGTCGGTGGCGAGCGGGCCCGGCTGTCGGCCGGTGGTCGGCGACCACGATGCGGTCGACGTGACATACGCCGCGTCGCTCACCGCGACGATGGAGGAGCTCGAGGAGAAGTTTCGGGAACATAGTGGGCGGGCCGTGCGCGGCGACCCGAGAGGCTCTGTGGCCGGCGCACACCTCATCCGCGAAGGCGTCTGGCGCCGTGATGTGTATATCACGGCAGATCCCGCCACTCTTCGGCTACTCGGTCCCCATGACCCCGGCTGGGCTGTAGTCTTCGCACGAAGCGAGATCGTGATCGCCTACTCGGAGGAGAGTCGCTTCGCGTCCGCGCTGGATAGCGCGGGGCGTCGCGAGTTGGCTTGGCCAGACGTAGTGCTTCGCGATGGATTCCGGCTCGGCCGCACCGATCCCGACCTGGATCCCAAAGGCTACCGAACGCTCTTCGCCTTTCAGCTCGCCGAGCAGCACTACGAGCTTCCGGGGCTGGCAAAGAGCCTTCTCGCCGGGCCCGCTGGAAGCGAGAGCGTGTTTCCCGAGGAGCACCTGAGCGCCCGGGTTCAGACGGGAAGCCTGGATGCAGGCGTCTTCTATCTGGCAGAAGCGAGGGCGCACGGCATGAGTGTCGTTCGTCTGCCGCGGATGCTCGGCCAAGGCGATCCACGGGACACGAAAGCCCTGGGTCGACTGCGGCATCGAACCGCCGACGGGACTGACTTTCGAGGCACCCCCATCGCCTACGCCGCGACGGTACCACTCAACGCACGCGACTCAGAGGCGGGGAGCGATTTCATCGCCTTCCTGCTCAGCGAGGATGCAGGAGCGGTCCTGACGGAGGATGGATTCGTCCCGGCGAGCCAGCCCCTCGGCGATCGGGAGCGGATGCCGCGATCGCTCTCCGCCCGCTTCAGCCGCTAGGCTTCTAGATCGCGGCGGAGGAGGCGTTCCGTCGGAACGCTTCGAGACTTCGGCGTGCGCCCTGAATCTCTTCCTCGGTGAAGAGCCCGGCCTTCTGCGCTTCAAGGAGGCCATCCAGCTGCGCTTCCGTAATGTACTCCAACTCGACCGCGAGCTCCCCGAAGCGCTTCTTCGGGAACTTGCGCTGCTCCTCCAGCACTCGAGCTACCTGCGCCGGATCGAGGGCGCGGCGTATGATCGCCACAGTCCCGAGAGCGAACTTCCTCGGGATCGGTACTTCGGAAGCTCCCTCTATGTCGGGGGCCCCGTTGTGGGCTACGAAATCCGGCATCGTCACCTCACTGTCGGCCGGCAGAAATTCCGGTTCGTCTTCCGATCTCGATCCCTGCACCATCCAGGCCCCGTCTTCGGTTGCGGGCTTCTGTCGCGACGGTGAAGAGGTCTCGCCGATCTCCCGCACGAAGCCCGACTCTCTCGAGAAGTAGACTGGTCTGTCGTTGCTCTCGAGCACCGTCGCGTCGCTTGCCTCGACAGCGACCTCGCTCGCCTGAGCGACCAGATCAAACGGCCGGGGATCCGAGCTCTCCGCCCTTTCTCCCGACTTCGCCACGTCCAGCCTGGCCGAACCAGCCCCAGCCGCGCGGGCGGGACGCCGGGATCCGCGGTCTGTGGCCGCACCGTCGCGTGTCAGGGCACGCAGGCTGAGGAGGTGCAGGATGTACAGGCCGAGAATCGCCACCGCCATGGTGACCATGCTGTCCTTACGCACCAAGGCGACGACGCCTACGATAACCGTGACGGCTGCGAATACCAGCGAGTAGGGTCCGCTGTATGTAGCTCTTTTTTGCATACCGCTACCCGGACCATCCACGTGCCACGCCCCACGGCCGCACCGGAGAAGCGGCAAAACCCGCATTATGCCGCCGTCGACGCCCCGATATCGGCTGCGAAGGGCTCGATCGAGGAATGGAAGGCAGCAAGCGGTGTGCCTAAGCCTGCACCAGGTCCGTACGGGACCTGTTCGGCGAATGGCAGTCGGCAGCGCTCGTTGGTCATCGGCTAGATGCTGGGCGCTCCGAGGGCGGCTCGCGGCCCGACCAGATCGTCCATCGCTGAACGACGTCGTCGCCGCTCGTTACCCAGTAACTGTTAAAGTGGTATGCAGTTAGACAGGAGTGATTCGGGAGCACACGCAGTCGCATCCCGAGCGGATAGGGTGCGTTGACGATTCCGTGCTCCTGAGAGAGGGCGACGACCCTCGACCCCACCGCCAGACGACCGCGAGCGTAATCCTCATATATCTCGGCCATGCTCGGCGGGGCCGCTTCCGGGCCCGGGTCCTTGGAAAGCGCGAGAGCTCCCGCATCAACGACGCAGTGAGCCGCCCCGGGCTGTGAGGAAACCACGGTAGTGAGCACGGTGAGCGCGGGATCTCGGTACGAACAGGACCCGAGCCATGCCTGATCTCGGTCATAGAAGGCGTAATTGCCGGGCCGTATCTCCGTAACGCCCGATAGATGAACTACTTGTGACATCGATGGCGTGGATCCGACGCTCACTCCCGGGACCCCGATTCCCGCATCCCTCAAACGCTCGGCGAGGGTGCACATGACCGCCCGCTCGTGCTCGGCTACGATCCCGATTTCAGCTGGAGAACCCGCGTCGTAGGCCTGTCCAGAGTGCGACAGGAGGCCTGCAAACTCCAATTCGGGAGCGTCCTGCAATCCCGAAGCAATCACCTCGGCGAGCCGGCCCTTCGGATCCACTCCGGCCCGGTGATAGCCGCAATCCACTTTGATCCAGACCGGAGCTCTGATGCTTCCGTCGATGAGCCACTCCACGGCCTCGAGGGAATCCACGACGACGCCGAGCCGTACCCTGTCGCACAGCTCCGCCAACTCGTCCATCCGGCTCGGGTTCAGCGGAAACGCCCACGTCTGATCCGAGAACCCGTGGCTCGCGAAAACAGCCGCCTCGTAGAGCGTCGAGACGGTGATTCCCGTAGCTCCCAGCGCCTGCTGTCGCTCGGCAATTTCCACACACTTGTGGGTCTTGATGTGGGGTCGAAGAGCAACGCCGAGCGAGCGGGCGCGCTCCGCCATCCGCTGGAGATTCGCTTCCAGCCGATCGAGGTCCAGCAACAGCGCGGGCGTGGGCAGGTCTTCGATGCGCACCTGGACGACTCCGGCGTAGGGTACCTCAGGTAGGTTGGTCGGCCGGCTCGCAGTCCGCAATCGCAGGCTCGCCCATCTTCCATCTCACGAGGGTGGCTGGCGAGGCGCCCGGGCGGCATCGTGAGGGCATGGCTGAGCGACCGGCACGTCGAGCCCAGGGATGGAGCACGCTGCAGGTGACGTTTGCCCTCCTGGCGGGCGCGCTCCTCATGGCTTTTCTCCTTCCGCTGCTCGCCTTTCTGCCCGACGTGGACGGAGTGGAGTTGGCGCGCCAGGTGGAGCGAGCAGGTCTGGCCCGGTCGCTTGCAGTGTCAGGGGCGAGCGCTACGCTCGCCACCCTCCTCGCCGCACTCGGCGGCGTACCGCTCGGGTACCTGCTGGCACGCGATCGAGTCCGCTTTCCCTGGATCGTCCGGACGCTGGTGCTGATACCGCTCGTTCTGCCTCCGGTCGCGGCCGGCGTGCTCCTGCTGAACGTGTACGGCCCCGGCGGTCTGGTGGGCGGGATCCTCCAGAGCGCGGGCTGGACGCTGGTAAACGCGATCGGCGGCATCGTCATCGCTCAGGTGTTCATCACCGCGCCTTTCGTCGTGCTGACGGCCGAGGCGGCTTTCCGAGCCATCGATCCGCGGCTGGAGGCCGTGGGCGCCACACTGGGCAGGACGCACGGCGAGATCTTCCGGAGGATCTCCCTGCCGCTAGCGCGCTATGGGCTCCTCGCCGGTCTCGCACTGGCCTGGATGCGCGCCGCCGGCGAGTTCGGGGCGACGGTCGTTCTGGCCTACCACCCGAGATCTCTTCCCGTTCACCTGTGGGTGGAGCTCACGGGACGGGGGCTTCGTGCCGCACTTCCGGTCGCGCTCGTGGCGCTGGCGCTGGCAGCAGCGATCCTGTTGCTGGCACAGCGCCTGGAGGCGCGGATGCGAAACGGTCGAAACGTTGCGAGGCTCAGGGGTCCGGCGCGCGACGCGCCTGGTGGAGGAATGGCGAAAGATCTCGCCCCCGAGGCTCCGCCCGCTGCAGGCCCGCTGATCGAGGCGCGCTTCTCCCTCCGGCTGGGTGATTTTCTTCTCGCGGCCGATCTGGACGCGTACCAGGAGATCCTCTCCCTGTTCGGGCCGTCGGGTGCCGGCAAGAGCACTCTTCTGAGGGTCCTTGCCGGACTGCTCGTTCCCGACTCGGGTCGATTGAGCCTGGCCGGCGCCACCGTCTTCGGAGAAGGGAAGTCGTCTCCCCCGGAGGAGCGGTCCGTCGGTCTCGTCTTCCAGGAGCCCAGTTTGTTCCCCCATCTCTCGGTCGAGGAAAACGTGTTGTTCGCCGGAGACGGGCCTGACGCGGCGAGCCGCCTCCCGCGGCTTCTCGAGGTAACCAGGCTGGAGGGTCTCGAGGGTCGATACCCGAGCGAGCTCTCAGGTGGTCAGCAACAAAGAGTGGCCCTGGCTCGTGCACTCATGCAGCAACCGCGCATCCTCCTTCTGGACGAGCCCTTCTCATCCCTGGACACGAACATGCGGGAACGTCTTCACCTGGACGTCAAGCGGATACAGGCAGCCTTTGGCCTCTGCGTGGTATACGTTACGCACGAATTGCGCGATGCGTGCGCGATGGGTGATCGGATGGCCGTGATCGGCGACGGCCGCATCGAGCAGGTGGGCGACCCGCTGGAGGTCATTCGCCATCCGGCGACGTTCGATGTCGCGCGCTTCGTCGGCGTACGGAACCTGTTCGAGGGAACCGTACGCGAAGTGGCGACGGGACGAGTGGTCGTCGAAGCAGGAGAGCTGCTTCTGAAGGCTGCCCCGCGAGCGGGGGTCGAGGCTCCAGATCCGGTGTGGATCTGTGTCCGACCCGAGGATTTCATCGTCTCGAGAGCGCCTTTGGAGGAGCAAGAGCTAGCGGATAACTCGATCGTGGCCACGTTGCGTTCTCGACAGCTGCGCGGCCCGACGTTCACTTTGGAGGCGGAAGCACGCGGATCCTCCCCCGAGCTCCGCATGGAGATCGAGCTGCCAGTGCGGACCTGCGAGAAACTCGATCTGACGGTAGGTGAGTCGTTTGTGGTGACGGTGCCGCCGGAGGCGGTCCACCTGATCCCGTTTGAACTCCGGAAGGCGAGCCCGATAGCGGGCCATGGGGTGTGACGACGACCCCACCCAGGTCGTCTTAACGGCGGAACGGAGAGCTAGATAGACCGACAGGGCGAGGAGCGCGCGTTTGGTCGTGAGCAGCGTTCCGAACAGAGCTTTGCGGGCCGGTCCGAGCAACGGTCACCGGGCGACGCCGAGGTCGTCGAGGCGGTGTTAGATGGCCGCCACGATCAATACGGAATTCTCGTGCGTCGTTATCAGGACGTGCTGTTTAGGTACGCCGAGCGCATGACGGGGCGGGCCGACGAAGCGGAAGACATCGTGCAACTGACCTTCGTGCGCGGCTACCGGAGCCTCGCGAGTTGCCGAGACCCGGATCGCGTCGGGGGCTGGCTGTTCCGGATCGCCGCGAACCTGTGCAAGGACCAGGTGAAGGGTCGACGTCGGCGCGAGCAGCCACTCGACGAGTATCGGGAGCTTCGGGTGGATGAGCCCGGACCGCTCGCTGTGGCGGAGCAGGATGAGATCCGGCGGCGCATCGACGAAGCGCTCGAGCGGCTGCATGCGGATCAGAGAGAAGCGTTCGTGCTCAAGCATATAGAAGGTTGGTCCTACCAGGAGATGTCGGAACAGCTCGAGGTCTCGGTACCGGCGCTGAAGATGCGCGTGCACCGGGCTCGTGAGGAGCTACAACGACTCCTGGAGAGCTACTATGCCCAATGAAATTAGTGAGCCGCGAGCCCGTGGACCGCGGCGACGAGGCGTCGTGAACGAAATGAGATCACCAGAAATGCACGAGGATGTTCAGCGCTATCTTGATGGCGAGCTGACAGTCCAAGAGCTTCCGGAAGCGCTGCGAACCGAAGCGGTCGCTTGGGAGGCGCTGCTCGAAGATGTGCGGATGACCGCCGTCTCCGGGGCTCCCTCATGGCTCGAGCCACGCGTGATGAGGGCCGTTGAGGTCGCGGGCGTCCCAGCCTGGCTACGAGGCCTCAGGTGGCTCATGCAGCCGCGGACGATCAGAGTGGCACCGGCGCCGGCCTTCGCTGCTCTGGTCGTGCTCGCGCTGGCCATCGCTCTGCCGTGGACCGGTGGGCTGTCGCGCTCTCCGGACGACGACACCGTGTATGTGCAGCTCTTTTTGGAAGCGCCAGCGGCCTCCTCGGTCGCGATCGCCGGTGATTTCAACAGCTGGGCCCCGTTGGAGTTGGAAGACGCGGACGGTGACGGCGTATGGGCGGCCCGGCTGGCGGTCAATCCCGGTGTTTACGAGTATATGTTCGTGCTCGACGGCTCTCGGTGGGTGACCGATCCGCACGCTGAGCGGTACTCCGACGATGGGTTTGGGAATCGCAACGCGGTGCTGGCCGTTCTCCCCGACGGGGGCCGCACCTGAGCCTGGAATGCTGGCGATGAGTATTTGTTCGAAGACGGCCCCGTCCCGTAGGGCTCGAAGGAACGAGCGACCTCCGTCGCGTCATGGGTTCGGCGCGCACGCCGCCCTGCTCCTGCTTTTGGCACTGCCCGCACCGCTCCTGTCACAGACGACCGACCTCGGCGAGGTCCTCTCAGGGTACACGGCGGCCGAAGCGGCCCGCCTGGAGGGTTTCATCACAGAGCCGCGCTGGGACGGGTTCCCGACGGAGCTGCTCCTGGAGCATACGGCGGAAGGGGTCGCGAAGGGCGTGGGGGCCGACCGTCTGTTGGCGGCGCTCGAGGAGTACGCCGAGAGAATCGATCAAGCCCACAAGATCCTGGGTAAGCGGGCCACGCCGACTTCGCTCGAGGCCACGGCGGACGTTCTCGGCCGAGGGGTGCCGGAAGACGTGGTCCGCACCGTTGCAGCCGTGAACCGTAGAGACGACCATTTGACCGCCTCGATGGTGGCGTTGGGCGATTTGGTGGCCGCCGGCGTCCCGCCCGACCAGGCCGAGAACCTCCTGCTCGATGCCGCGACCCGCAGGCAGGACAATGACGACGTTCTGGGGCTTCCGGCTCAGGTACGCCGCTGGATCCGGCAGGGCTACGAGCCCACCGATGCGGCAGCGGAAGTCAAGCGGACGATGGACTTCCCGGCGCCGCCCGACGGGATGATGGATCGCTACAACAGGCCACGTCAGGACCCACCCTTCTAGCAGCCGCCGGCGTCTCGCGCCACGCCGAGCAGATCGACGTCGGGCGCGACATCTCCTGGGCGGCCCATTTGAGCCCGTTCCGGTCCGCCCCTATCTTCGCTCGGATTCCGGCGCGCCGTTTCTGACCGGCACGGCGCATCCCGAGGCTTCATCCACGGCGAAGGACGGCGAGTGACGAGCGTGCCTGGCGCAGTGACGGTAGTCGGCACCGGCAGCTATCTGCCCGACAACATTCTCGACAACTTCCAGCTCTACGAGCAGGAAGGCATCCGGAGCGCCTTCGACGTCGAGCGGGCTCGCGCAGCGCTGCGGCAGGTTGAAGACCCCGACTCTCTGTCGCCGGCCGAGGTGTTCGACGCGTGGTCGGTTCAAGTGACCGGCATCAGGGAGCGCCGGGTGATTCCCTGGGAGGAGGACGTCACCACCGAGGTGCTGAGCGCGGAGGCGTGCCGCCGGGCGCTCGCGGACGCGTCGATGGAGCCTGGTGACGTGGACCTGCTGATCGCGTCATCCGTATCGCCGTCCGACACCGTTCCCAACATGGCGTGCACGATCGGATCGCTGCTCGGGATCCCGAAGGTGACCGGCTACACTGTGAATGCCGCCTGCGCCGGGTTCGTTTATCTGGTCGCCAACGCCTATGCCATGATCCACAGCCGCATGGCCAGGAACGTATTGGTCGTGTCGGGCGACGCGCTTTCGAGGGTCACGGATTACGACGACCCCAAGACCGCCGTCCTGTTCGCGGATGGGGCCGGCGCTACTGTGCTTACCCCTGGCAGCGATGGTGACAACGGCCAGATTGTCACGCCGCCTTTTCTGGACGCCGATTACTCCTACGAGCACCTGAACATGCGGAGTGGCGGCTGGGAGTGGGATTGGGAGGGAAGCCCGAAGCTGCGAATGGGCGGCGGTCCCCACGTGCTCCGAGCCGCCATCAACGCCATGGCGAACGCCGCGAAACGGGCCGTTTCCGAGGCTGATCTGCCCTGGGATCGCATTCACTACGTGGTTCCGCACCAGGCCAACCTCCGCATCACACGCGGTCTCGAAAAGCAGTTGAACCTGCCGAACGGGCGCGTGGTGCATACGATCGATCGGTATGGCAACAACTCGGCGGGCTCTGTCGGGATCGGCTTCGACGAAGTCCTTCGCGGGAAGCACGGTCCCCTTCCGAGTCCCACGCACGTGATGCTGACCGCCGTGGGCGGTGGCTACACGAGTGGAGCCACGATCGTTCGATGGCATCCCGAGGAGCGCGGCCAGCGTCCCGTCTCGGAATGAATCGGCTCCCGAATGCGATATGATCCCTGAGACGGTACGCTAGAGCTCGAGCGCTCGGTCAAGCGTGGCCGTGACCGACAGGATCTTCGGGAGGTGCGTGGCTATTGCGGTCCACTCGGACCCATCACGGCTGGCGTACAAGTGGCCCGTCGACGTACCGAAATAGATGCCGCAGGGATCGAGACCATCGGTGTCCATCGCCTCACGCAATATCGATACGTAGGCGTGCGCCTGGGGCAACCCGGACGAGCGCGCTGCCCAGCTTCTTCCGGCGTTGGCCGTCTCGAACACCCGTAGTCGCGCGTCGCACACCGATCTCATGTGGCTGCTCGTTTCCGGGATGACCCAGGCCCGGTCCGGATCCTCCGGGTGGATCCCGATCACGTACCCGAAGTCGCTCGGCAGGCCCTCGTCGATCTCCTGCCAGCTTTCCCCCCTGTCATCGCTCAGGTAGGTGCCGCAGTGGTTCTGCTGGTAGAGGCGATCCGGCCGGGCCGGGTGGAGCCGGACGCAGTGCACGCACTGGCCGGCCTCCGGGTAGCGCTCCGGAAGGAAGTCCGCGCGTACCCCGCGGTTGACCGCCTTCCACGATTGCCCGGCGTCGTCGCTTCGATAGGAGCCTCCGGCCGAGAGTGAGACGTAGAGGCGGCGCGCCTCTCGAGGGTCGACGAGGATGGAGTGGAGAGCCAGCCCCCCCTTGGCGGGCTGCCACGTCGCTCGGCACGGATGATCCTCGAGGGACGTATTCCATTCCCACGAGTCGCCCCCGTCCGGACTCGCGAACAGAGCGGCGGGCTCGACGCCCGCGTACACGGCGTCCGGTGACTCGGAGCCTCCCGGAGCGACGTGCCAGATCGCCCTCACGGCGTGTCCGCTCCCGGAGGGAAAGGTCGGTCGTGCCGGAGCGGGTTCCCATGTCGAGCCCCCGTCATCGCTTCGATAGATGTGGCTTCCCCAGACGATGTGGTTGGCTGCGGCGTATCCACGAGAGGGGTCGCGTGGGTCCAGGATGGCGTGGTATACCGCGTAACCTTCGATGAACGGTCCCTCGAGCTTCCAGTGTTCGCGCGCGTCGCCGGACGTCGCTCGGAAGAGTCCCTTTCTCGTGCCCACCAGCAGCTGCACGCGGCTCACGGACCGCGGCGCTCCCTGCCGACCCCTGCCTCTCCGTGGGAGCTGACGTCGGGCGTGGGGTTGGGTGGCGGCCCGAGTGGAATCGTCTCTGCGACAGTCCCCGGCTCGAGGCTCTCGACGCCTTCCGGGACAATTAGAAGGGCGTCGGCGGCCGTCATCGAAGACAGCACCCCGGATCCCTGAGGCCCCGTGAGGTAGGCGTCCGAGAGGCCACCGGTCGAGTGCTCCAGTCGCACCCGGAAGAAGTGCGTGAGCCCGGCGTTGGAGACGACGAGTTCTCGCACTCGGGCCGACGCCCTCACGTGTAGACGCGTGTGGCCGGCCAGCTTGCGGATGGCGGGGCGAACGAAGGCCTCGAAGGTGACCATGGCGGAGACCGGGTTGCCGGGAAGTGCCCAGAACGGCTTTCCGGAAAGCAGGCCGAAGGCGATCGGGCTTCCAGGCCGGATCTTCGCCCTCCAGAACACCCTCTCCAGGCCCATTTCGGCCAACACCTGCTTCACCTGATCGTGCTCGCCGACGCTGACGCCGGCGGTGGTCACGATTCCGTCGCAATCAAGACCGTGTTCGAGCTTGGCGATGGTGTCGGAGCGCTCGTCGCGTGCAATCCCGAGCAGCACCGGCTCCGCACCGGCTGTGCGCAATAGCGCGGCGAGCGCGTGGCTGTTCGAGTTCATCAGCTTGCGGCCCGCCACGGCTTCGTCCACATCGTCCAGATCGACCAGCTCGTCGCCCGTGGCAAGGACCGCGATCCTGGGTCGGCGGCCGACCACCACACTCGGGTGCCCGGCCAACGCGAGGATCCCGATCACCGCCGGAGTGACCTCGGCGCCCTCGCTCGCCACCGGTGTGCCCACCCTCACGTCCTCACCTCTCCGCCGGATGTTGCGATTCGCATCCGAGGCCTCTCGGATCTCCACCGTGCCGTCGACACCACCGTCGGTGTGCTCCACCCGGACGACTCCCGTTGCTCCGGCCGGCACCGGAGCGCCCGTCATCACCTTCACGGCCGTCCCCGGCCGAAGGGGGCCTCCCGGAAACTCGCCGGCCGGGATCTCCTCCGATATCGGAAGCCGCACGGGGCCTCCGGTCGGTAGCGCGCCGAGATCATCGGCTCGAACGGCAAATCCGTCCATCGCGCTGTTGTCCCACGGCGGGTGGTCCACCCGGCTTTCGAGCTGCTCGGCCAACGCGAAGCCGAGGGAGTCGTCCAGCGGTATGCGCCGCACGCCGAGGCGACCACATCGCTCCAGCATGCGCGCGAGGGCGTCGGTGTAGGAGAGCCAGTCCGCGACGTCGCTCATCTCAGCCGGGGTCCCGTCGGAAGAGGGCCAGTTGCTCAACGATCAGGTCCTCGACGGCCCTCGCGGCCGACCCAGGCCCCTCGTAGCCGTTCACGAGCAAGGTGAAGATCAGTGTCTGTCCATCCCGGCTGCGCACGTACCCGGAAAGCGCGCGCACCGCTTCCAGCGAGCCCGTCTTCGCCCGGGCGTTGTTCTCGGCGGCTGTTCCTCGCATCCGCCATTCCAGGGTCCCATCGACTCCCGCAATCGGGAGAGCGTCGATCAGAGTCTCGCGTTCGGGGTGGTGCCAGAAGACCATCAGCAGCCGATTAAGGGCGCGTGGCGAGATCTGGTTGTAGCGTGACAGACCGGACCCATCCGCCAATTCCGTCGCCGCCGGATCGATTCCCCACCTGTATAGTATCCTCTCCACGACCTTTAGCCCGGCCTCCGAAGAGCCCTCGTTCGCCGCCTCGCGACCTATCGTGCGAAGGATCGATTCACCGATCTGGTTGTCGCTCGGCTTCAGAAACTCCCGCAGAACGAGCCCAAGGGAGTCCGAGGTGATCTCACCCAGAGTCGCGCTCGCCGGCGGCTTTCTCTCGCCCCTCTCCGCGCGCCTCAGTTGGCCGCCGACCGCGATGCCCGAGTCGGCGAGCACGCTTCCCACATAGGAGAGGGCGTACAACGTAGGATGGGCGGGGGCAAACGAGAGCTCGAAGGACCTTCCGAGCGGGAGCTGGCCGATGATCCGTCGCTCACCCGCATCTCCGCCGGGCAGAGGCAGCACTTGCAGCTCAAGGTCCGATCCGGCGGGGCCGGTGAGAACGTCCAACAGGATCGGTAGACGGGGCCCCGGTTTCAGGTATTGAAGAAGCGCGGGCTCTCCGACACGGCTCCCCGCGATCAGCCGCACCGGCACATCGTTCGGATCCAGTTGAAACCCGCTCACGCCGCCGGAAAAGCTCACATGCAGATCGTCCCACATCCACCCTCGTCCCCACGGTGCCTCTTCGAACGCCCGGTCATCCGCGACTACATCGCCGTCGATCTCCCGAATCCCCCGCAACCTCAGGAACTCGATGATCCCCGTGATCTCCTCTCGAGACAGCGTCGGATCGCCGCTGCCCATGATCCACACATCCCCTTCCAACCTGCCTTCGACCACAGGTCCCGAGGCGAGAACTCGAGTCTGCCAGCGGTAGGCGGCGCCCAACACCTCGAGCGCCACTCCCGCGGTCACCAGCTTGACGGTGCTTCCAGGCGTGAAGCGCTTGCCCGAGACGAGCTCGTACAGGACCTCGCCGGTCTCCGCGACGTGCACGATCAGACCGACGTGAGCACGACGGAACGGAGCCCGGGACAGCAGGTCGTCCAGTCGCGCCCGCAGGCGAACCACGCTTGCCGTCGGCACGGCGGTGAACTCGGTCGGTGGAGCTTCACCGACCCCGGC
>JARRMU010000004.1:0-50646 GCA_037385645.1 Gemmatimonadales bacterium | reverse complement strand
CCGCCTCCAGCGAGCTCGTAGAAGCCGGCCTGGCCGAGCCCGTACACGAGCCTGCGGACGCCTCCCCAATAGATCGCGCCGGAACACATCGGGCAGGGCTCGGTGCTCGCATAGAGGGTGCAGGCCGAGAGTGCCGAGGGATCATATTGTGCGCCCGCCATCCGGATCAGGCTCAGCTCGGCATGCGCCGTGGGATCTCGATCGGTGAGGACGGAGTTCTCGGCCTCGAGGAGGACCCTCGAGGCCGAGTCCACGAGAACGGCTCCAAACGGATGGTTACCGCGCTCGGAGCCACAGCCAGGATCTCGGGAGGTTCTTAGACCGCCCCGTACGCGAGCATGGCGTCGGCCACCTTGACGAAGCCCGCGACGTTGGCGCCCTTCACGTAGTTCACCCACTCACCCATGTCACCGTACTCCACGCACTGCTCGTGGATGCTCCGCATGACCTTCTTCAGCTCCGCATCCACCTGTGCGTGTGTCCACGAAAGGCGCAGTGCGTTCTGACTCATCTCGAGGCCGGAGACGGCCACGCCGCCCGCGTTCGCGGCCTTACCCAAACCGTAGCAGATCTTCGCGTTCACGAAGACTTCGACCCCTTCGGGCTCCGTCGGCATGTTGGCACCCTCGCCGACGGCGATCACGCCGTTGTCAACCAGCGTACGCGCGTCCGCCCCGGTAAGCTCATTCTGGGTAGCGCTCGGGAAGGCCAGATCGACCGGCACGACCCACGGGTTCGTCTTCGCGTGGAACGTGGCATTCTTATAGTGCTCGGCGTACTCGCTGACCCGGCCGCGACGTACCTCCTTGAGGTCCTTGAGCCAGACCAGCTTCTCTTCGTCGATCCCATCGGGATCGTGAACGAAGCCGCCAGAGTCCGAGATCGTCACGACGGTCGCCCCCCTCTCGAGGAGCTTCTCGATCGTGTAGATGGCGACGTTGCCCGAGCCTGAGACCGACGCCGTCTTGCCCTCCAGGCCCTCGCCGATCCGCTCCAGCATGTGCTCGGTGAAGTAGACGACACCGTAGCCCGTCGCCTCCTTGCGCACCCGGCTTCCACCGAACGAGAGCCCCTTGCCCGTGAGCACCCCCGTCACCCGATTCGCCAACCGCTTGTACTGGCCGAACAGATAGCCGATCTCGCGCGCGCCGACGCCGATGTCGCCGGCCGGAACATCGGTGTTCTCGCCGATGTGTCGATACAGCTCCGTCATGAGGGACTGGCAGAATCTCATGACTTCGTTGTCGCTCTTTCCTTTCGGATCGAAGTTCGAGCCCCCCTTGGCCCCACCCATCGGCAGGCCCGTGAGGGCGTTCTTGAACGTCTGCTCGAATCCGAGAAACTTGAGCGTCCCCAGCGTCACGCTCGGGTGGAAGCGCAGACCTCCCTTGTAAGGGCCGATCGAGTCGTTGAACTGGACGCGCCAGGCCCGGTTGACGTGGTACTCTCCGTCGTCGTCGACCCACGTCACCCGGAACGTGATGATCCGGTCCGGCTCGCACATCCTCTGGAGGATCTTCGCGTGGCGGTATTCGTCGTGCTCGATCACGAACGGCAGCAACGTATCGACAACCTCGGCAACGGCCTGATGAAACTCCGGCTCCCCGGGGTTCCGCCGTACCACCCACTCCATGAAGCTGTCGATCTCTCTAGTGACATCTGCAGCGGACATCGGCCTCTCCTCTGTCAGCTGATCGTTTGCGATTGTCTGGATGCAGTCTAGGTGCAGTCGTCAGAGGGCGTTGGTTTGGATGCGGCACTCAAAGTGCCGCGTGACAGATACTGGACTCGGCGGGAAACCGCTAGTCCCTGGCGGCGGAAGCTGCGACACGGATCGCCGGCGCTCGAAGGCCGACTCCGGGAGGCTCACGCGATCGACGCTTAACCTCCGATCGTATCCAGCATCCGTTGTCTCGCCTTGGCGGAGTCCGCGACGTCCATGGCCCCGCGCACCCCGCTCGCACCGGGGATCGGCAACTCTCCTACGAGGCTGTCTCTCTGGCGTCTGGTGAGGGTGTCCTGCTCGGCTTGATGGCTACCGTCTGCGCCCGTGCAGGCGACGACGGCCAAGGAGGCTAAAAGTACGACCCGCTGCAGTGGCTTCAGAATCGTCGCTCTCAACGAGCCTGTCCGAGTAGTCGATCCTAGTCCACTCCGGGTTCCGGAGGCCGCAGCGCGGCGCGAGCCTCCGTCTTGGCCTGATCGATACGCGCCTTGGCCTTCTCCAACTCTTCGCTCGCCCGGTCCAGCTTCTGGGCGACAGGCTTCGCCACCTTGTCGTTGTAGTGCCTGGCCGCGAATTCCTTCGCGCTCTGGGAACGGGCGTAGACGACGCGAGCCAGCCGCAGGAAGGAGAGGATCTTGATATAGATCCACCCGATGTCGAACTCGAACCAGCGAGCCTTGAATCTGGCTGACCGTGGATCGGCGTGATGGTTGTTGTGAAGCTCCTCGCCGAGAATCCAGATCCCCCACGGGTAGATGTTCCGGCTGTGATCCCGCGTGCGGAAGTTACGGTACCCGAGGGCGTGTCCGATGCCGTTGATGATGTTTCCCATGATCGGCATCCAGATCGCCATCGCCGACCAGACCAGGGGCCCGAGGACAATGCCGAACAGATAGGCGTAGATGAAGAACATCAAAGTGATACCGAGCGAGCGCCGGCCCGTGTAGAGGTTCCGCTCCACCCAGTCGTCCGGACATCCGTCCCCGTACCTCTCCAGCAATGCCGGGTCTCGGGCGGCCTTCTGATAGAAGAACACGCCGCCGAGCACGATCCCCCAGAAACCGGCCACGGCGGGGGAGTGGGGATCCCCTTCCTTGTCCGCGTACGCGTGGTGTTTGCGGTGCACGGCGACCCACTCTCGGGTCACGACAGCTGCGGTGAGCCACAGCCAGAGCCGCATGAGGTGCTCGACCACCGGCCGGAATTTGACCCCTTGGTGAGTGGCCGAGCGATGGAGGTACAGCGTGACGCAGATGTTCTGCGTGTGGCCGACGGCCAGCACGAAGAGCAGCGGAACCCACCAGGGGTGAGAGAGGACGGCGTATCCGGGCATGCAGCCTTCCACATTCTCGAGAAACAGGCGCTGGTTCCAGAAGGTAAAAGAAGAGAACCCCTTAGGCCAGTCCGTGATCCGCCTGCGGCCAGAGCTCGTTGTAGCGTATCGGGTGGTTTAACGAGGGGCGGCCCGGTTGGGGACCGCCCCTGAAGAGGTCGGGCAGCCGGGTGAGCGGTGGAGACTAGAAGCCGGCGGGGGCGGCCTTCGCCGGAGCCTCGATCCCGAGCTGATTGAGGATGCTCAGCAGATCGAAGTAGTGTCTGTTCACATCGATCAGCTCCCCGTCGAACTCGAGCATCTGCGCCGCCCGCGATGTGTAGGGCTTGTAGGTCGCAGCGAACTCGCCGAACGGAGTGACGAGCGGACCCTTGTGCGTGCCCGTCCAGGTCACTTCGCAGAAGACGTGGTCCTCGGTCGCGAAGATGTTGGTTACCTCACCGGTAAGGTCCGGGAAGGCCGTCTTCCAACCCTTCCAAGCCTCCACCATGTCGGAGACGCCTTCAATGACCCGGTTCGTGGCCGGCTCGTAGTACTTACCCTGCGGCGCCACGAGCGTCTTGATCTTATCCCAGTCTGCAGCGTTGAAGGCGTCGATGCAGCTTCGGCTGATCCTGATGAGATCCTGCGCCTTAACCTCCTTCATCCGTACCCTCCTTTCGGGTATCTAAGCGAACCCGTATGTCGCTGCCCGACGGGTTCTTGAACGCAGGTGGAGATCACGCCGCGAGGAGCGCGCGCCTTGCACCGGCTGCCCGCTTGTGTAGGTTGCGTCTCCATGCACGTGAACCCACCGGGTTCCGTGCCCCAGCTGTCAGCCGGCGTCTTTTCACGAGGGCCGGCTGGCAGCTCTTTTTCACACCCTCCCGAATCATTCCCCTCGATTCGAGGCAGCGCCCATCATCAAGCCATCTCGAAAAAACCTTATGGGGAAATACCCGCGGCCGCCATCGGGAAAGCATCGACTCGGCGCGTCCGGAAATCCTCGACTCCGTGTCCGGTGCCACGTGTCATGAGTGCGCTCTCCCGTGCGTTTTTACGAACGAGGGCCTGCGCGGGAGTGGACGAGGCAGTGCCCGCCGTGTGACTGGTAGGCAGGGTTGGGAATCACGCCCGGCTCTGGGGCGGCGTCTCTGGGTGGCGTCGTTAACCGCCTTGGGTGCCCGTAAAGGCTCGGCCTGTCCCCAGCAGGCCGGGATCAGCCTTCCCTGTCTGCCAACTAGTGTACCGTCTCAAAAGCAAGGCTGTCATTCGGGAGGCCAACCGGGCCTATGAGGCGGTACTTTGGTTCCTCAGCACGTCCCGCAGAATGGCGAGCGCTCGATCCACATCCGAGTCAGCGAAATTCAGCGAGGGACGGAAGCGGATCGAGCGCGGACCGCAGGTGAGGGTCGCGAGGCCCGCGTCCCAACACCCGGTGCGAACCTCGTTGCGCGTCTTCCCATCCGGCAGGTCGAAGGCCAGGAAGAAGCCTCGGCCGCGGGCGTTGCTGACGGCCTCGAACTCCTCCTCGAGCTCGACGAGACCCTGGCGGAACAGCTCACCGACACGTGCTGCGTTCTGCACCAGGCTCTCCTCGTCAATGATCTCCAGGTAGCGGGCGCACCGTACCATGTCGACGAGATTGCCGCCCCAGGTGGAGTTGATCCGGCCGGAGACCGCGAAGACGTTGGTCGGAATCTGATCGATGCGGCTCGTGGCCATGATCCCGCACACCTGCGTCTTCTTCCCGAAGGCCACGATGTCGGGCGTGACATCGAAGTGCTGAAAGGCCCACAGCGAGCCGGTCCCGCCCAGTCCGGTCTGGACCTCGTCGAAGAGGAGGAGAGCGTCGCGCTCATCCGCGATGCGACGAAGCTCCCGCAAGAACTCGCCGCGGAAATGGTTGTCGCCCCCTTCTCCCTGGATCGGCTCGATGAGAATCCCGGCGATTCCATCGGGATCGCGGTCGAACGCCTCTTCGATCTCCCGCAACGAAGCCGCTTCCGCCGCGGCCACCGCGGCCTCGTCCAACGGATGCTGGATCTTCGGATTGGAGATTCGGGGCCAATCGAACGCCGGGAAATCGGCCACTTTCACGGGATCGGTGCTCGTGACCGAGAGCGCGTATCCGGTCCGGCCGTGGAACCCCTCTTGAAAATGGAGGATCTTGTCGGCCCCACCGTCCACACCTTTCGAACGGTTCAGCTGCGCCTTCCAGTCGAAGGCGGCCTTCATGGCGTTCTCGACGGCTGGGGCACCTCCCGCCACGAAGAAGAGGTGCGGGAAGCCGTCCGGGACGGCGAGTTCGCGAAACGTCCGAACGAAGCCGGCGTACTCGCGACAGTACACGTCGCTGTTCGCCGGGTTGGCGAGGGCCGCCGTCATCAGCGACTCTCGGAACCCCTCGTCGTCCATGCCCGGGTGGTTGTGCCCGATCGGCAGCGTGGCGAAATAGGCGTAGCAATCCAGGTATTCCTTCCCGGTCAGGGCGTCCACCATGACGGTCCCGTAGGACTTCTCGAGATCGATCACGATGTGGAAGCCATCGACGAGGACGTTCGCCTGAAGGGTGGGAAAGACCTCGTTGGCCGGGACGGTGACGCCTTTATCCAGGATGATCTGTGACACGAGTAGCCTCGAAGTAGTGGTGAGTGGCAGGTGTGGTCATCGGGTCTCCGGTAGACTTCTTCGCTGTTCTTTCCGCCGAACAAGATATCACGATTCTGCGGAGGCGCATGGCCAAACGCACGCCCTCCGATCTACGTTGCCGAGTCATGGAAACCAAGCCCTTCATGGTGGACGAGCGAGTTCGCTGGTCGGACGTCGACTACGCCGGGATCATCTTCTACGGCGCCTACTTTCGATTCTTCGAGTTGGGCGAGATGGAGTTGTTCCGGGCGGCGGGCGTCCCGTACAGCGACGTGTTCGAGCGATTCGACGTCTGGCTGCCCCGTGTGCATCTGGACTGCGACTTCATGTACCCGGCTCGCCTCGACGACGCCCTCAGGGTGGCGGCGTACTTCACGCGGTTCGGCACGAGCTCGATCTCCATTAAGTTCGACGTGCTTCACCTGGGCACGCGCAAGCTCGCCGCCGCCGGTCACGTGGTCCTGGTTTGCACGAGCCGGGAGGAGTTGCGGCCTCGGCCGTTGCCCGGAGAGCTCCGTGCCATGCTCGAGCGGTTCGAAATGAGTGAGGGGACGGCTCGAAGCCACCTCGGGCTGCTCGAAGGCTCGCCGGGCGCCGAAAACCGGTAGAGACTCTGGGGGAATCCCCCCACACCAGACCGAGCAACCCACCCGACACCGCCTTGGGATGGTCCCGCATACATTGGCGAGCGGCGAGCCCGCGGTCCGTGTCCTCGTGACGCTACTGCTCGTCTATACCGAGGAGGAAGGCGGAACTCCGAAGTATCGGGAGGTGATGCATGAGACACGCAGCGTGGGCAGCGATCCTTCTCGCCTGGCTGGCGCAACCGGCGTGGGCACAGGAAGGCGATGAGGGAGAGTCGGACGAAGAGCCTCAACAGGAGACGCTGATCAAGGGAGGTATCGATTCCGGAGGCTTCGGCGCCCTCGTTTTCAGGTTCAGCGGAGTCAACGACCAGTTCGCCGTGTTTGCCGGCGCGCGCGGCGGGTGGATCATCAACCACCAGTTCGTGATCGGGGCTGGCGGCTATGGGCTCTCCAGCGAGATTTGCGTCGACGAGGAGGGACGCTGCAGAGGGAGGCAGATCGAATTCGGTTACGGAGGCCTGGAGTTCGAGTACATCGGTGGCTGGGATCGCCTCATTCACTACTCGCTCCAGCTGCTGGTCGGTGGGGGAGGGGTGACGGCGTTCAACTTCGAAGGTGATCCGGTATTCGTGATGGAACCCGTCGCCAAAATGGAGGCGAACATCACGAAGTGGTTCCGTATCAACGTCGGCGGTGGTTACCGCTTCGTGTCCGGGGTCGACAGCCTACAGCTCGAGAACAGCGACTTCAGTGCCTTTTTCGGCGACCTCGAGTTCAAGTTCGGCAGCTTCTGACAGCCGCCGATCTCTCTTATGGCCGGACGGTGAAGCGAACCGTATCAGCCGCCGCAGGCTCGAGCGGGACGTGAGAGTGATCCGCCAGTAGCGCGATCACTCTGTGATCGCCCGGTTCGAGCTCCTCGAGAATGAACTCCGTCTGCCCGCGGCCGAGGTGGAGGATCCCGAGCACGCCCGCGGGGATTGTGTCCTGGAGCGGGGTGACGTCGCGATCCACGAACAGATGATGGTGCGCCGTTCCCTCTCTCGGGTCGGAAGCGGGAGCGATCTCTACGCCCCGAGCTTGAAGAACCACGCGGACGTTGCCATCGGTCAGCACGGCCCCATCAGCCGGCTCGACGATCTGGACGCTGGCCGGCTCGACGTCAGCGCATGCGGTAAGCGCCACTACTGCCAGGCCCGTAAAGAATGGCGGCATCAACGAACTCGGACTGACTCCCACTAGCTCCTCCTGAAGATCTCCACGCCCACCGGTCGTCGATCGATTCGCCCACATCGACCGACGCCGACTGTGCGCGGGCGTCCGCGAATCGGATCCCCATAGAGCTCACGGCTGGGAACCCGTGTCTGTAACGCGTTGGTTTCCGAGCGACGACGGTTCAATCAACAACACTATGGCGGAGTTAGAAAGATGCGAGACCTACTCGCCCTACCCGGCCCGGCCGTCATCGGCGTCATGGCGCTTCTTGCTCGAACGAAGCCGATCCCCTCGAACAGTGTGATCTCCCACGCGTCCTCGTTCATATCGTGCCGAAGGATGTAGATGTCGCCTGTCTGCGTTTCCACCTTTACGTATAGGTGATCGGCTCCCGGCCACCTGTCATCGATCCGCCTCACCTCGTGCTCCACGCCCGCACGGCCGAAGCGGATCGGGATGACGAGGCCCGCCTCGCTGCGCCAAGTGACGCTCAGACCGGGGTAGTTTTCCCCGCAAGCAGAGGAGGAATCCTCCCGATTGCAGGGCCGTTGCGCGTGGGTGTAGATATCGTATCGTGGCATAAGGAGAGTCTACCTCCGACCCTTAGCTCGGAGGGTCGCACACGTGTGACAGGTGACTGATGGCCAATTACGAGTACCACTGCAAGGACTGCAAGGCGACGTTCACGGTCCACGAGCCGATCTCGCGACACACGGGCAGGAAAAGGCCCAAGTGCCCGCAGTGCGGCGGACACAGGACGGAACAGCTTTTCTCGTCGTTCTTCGCGAAGACGAGCTCCAAGAGCTGAGCCAACCGCCGTCTACATCAAGCCAGCCCGCTCAAGGATCAAAGGAACTCCCGAAGCTGGAGCTCGGCGCAGATCTGCTTCGCCACGACGTTGAGCCGCTCCCGCGCCCGCGGGTCGGACACGGATTGATTCAGCCAGCTCGACGGCACCCGGTCGATCTCCGTGTCGTTCGGGTCGCATACCCGGACGTGATCTCCTCGGGGACCGGGATAGCACGCGAAGTCCGACCCGGGGTTTCTGTCCGGACAGACATCCAGGATCGCACTCTCCAGGAGATCGATCATCTCATCGATCGTAAGCTTACGCGCTGCCACCGGCCGTGGTCCAGAAGATCTGGTCAAAGGTCTTTACGTCGGCTCAATCTAAGGTGAAACGGCCCCGAATGCGGCCAGAGCCGTCCCACGAATGCAGGTCTGCGGCTGTTCATTCTCCGTTCGGAGGGCAACGACCTCAGAACAGCACCCCACCCGTCAGCACGAACTGCTCGCCGCCGGCGAGCTCGACCCGCAGCTCGAAGAAGGGCAGAACCGGGCCCGACCCGAACAGCGTGCCGCCCAGCAGGTTGACGCCCAGATCAGTGTCCGACGATCCGTCTCCACCGCCCTCCGATCGTCGTGAAGAGTAAGCGATATTCAACCCGCCACCTGCGTACGGGGCCACCGCTGTCGAGCTCTCGATCTTGAACCGGTAGGCGACGTTGCCGTTGAGCTCCCAGTAGGTTCGGCTGTCGCCCGGACCTTCATCCGGAAAGAACCAATCGAAGGCGCCGATGATCACCAGACCGTCCGGGGACCTCAGGTTGGCATGCAATCGGCCTCCCAGCCCCAGCTTGGAGCTGCTCCCGTAGCTGAGCTGAGGCCCCAGGTTTAACCGTCGGGTCTGTCGTTGCTGAGCGTTGAGCCCCTGAGCGCCCACGGAAGTAGCGACCAGGAAGATCAGAACGGCTCGCCTCACCATGGTTTCTCCCGTAGCGGTAACAGCGCTCGGTCTCAGGGTACCAGGCCTTTCAGACTCGGCCGACAGCCTTACGTAACGGCAACGGACGTGCCTGAGAGCGCGGCTTGGGAGCACTTCTGTAATGTGCTGCAATACATAACGTTACAGATTAGTGGATATGCCGGGCAGTCCGGTGATGGGTACGCTTACTTCCGAGTCCGGCCAAAAAGTGCGGGCCGCGCCACTGAGAGGCGAGACCCACTCTAGCGTATCGGCGCGGCAGACGGGACGTCCTCCGGCTCGATCACCTGCCGGCAAAGCCGAAGCTCGCGCGCGCTCCAGGAGATAAGAAGCGGACAGCGGAGAAGGAAAGGCGAGCCGAGCAGCATCGCCGGACGATCGTCGAGGCCGAGGCGGCCGAAGATCGGCAGGTCCGCCACCTCGCCATCCAGCGCCTCGAGGGTTGTCCGGCCTATCTCGATCGATGCGATCCGAGCGCCGTAGGTGGGGACCTCCTTGAAGCCGATTCCGCGAGACTCTTCGCTTACCGGCTCTTCCGTGACCGTGACACCTGTTGCATCGGCGGCGATGGGGTTCAGGAGCAGTGCAGGAGACCCGGAATCCAGCACCGCATCGACGGCTGACCCGTTTACGAGCACCTCGAAGCGGATGATGCCGCGACGAACGCGCTCGAAAGGCACCGCGTCGTCTGGTCCCAGGACCGGTCCGCTGTCCTCATCCGTCGTGCCCCTCTTGTAGAGCCGCAGAGTCCGTGCGGGCGCGTCGATGAGGACGTCGAAGTACTTGAGAAGATCGGAGCCGACGATTCCATCGAATCGGTGATCCTCGCCGTCGGCGAGCACTTCATCGTCGAGAACGTATTTCTCCCAATCCCCGGCCCGCACTTCCCCGAGCCGCATCATCTTGGTGTTCACCACAGGTACCCGGGCCTGGCCACTGGCACCACTCAGCTTTGCCTCGGCGACAGGTTGCAGCCCCAGCTCCCGCGCCAAGCTTCGTGTGATCGCACCTGTCGTGGCCCCCGTGTCGAGGATGAAGCGGTAGCTGCGACCCCTCGCTTCCACGGGGACGATGAGCCACTTCCCGGCCACGTGGATCGGGACTTCGGTAAGGAGCTCGCCCTGCATGCCGGAAAACGACTCGATGCCGTCAACGGCTCGAAAATCCTGTGCCTGGCCCAGGTGGGCCGTGAGCAGGACGAGGGCAGCCACGATCACCAACTCCAGGCGCCTGCTGGAGACGTGCGCTCGATCGGTGTTCTTCTCCCTCATGCCCGTTCGAACGCCTCAAGACCTTCACGGTTCCACCGGCCCGCGCCCCAGCCAGCCTCGAAGAGCCTAGCCCGACAGTCTTGGATGAGAACTGAGCCACCGAGGCGCTCTTCCAGCCTCAGCTACGTCTCCAGCAGCACCTCGCGGATCCGGTCGGCGTAGGCGCGGCTCTCGGCATCGTTGGTGACCAGCTCGATCTCCTCGGGGCTGCCGACGCCCAGCCCCAGCTCGACCGCCCGCGCGATCTGCTCCTGCTCGAAGATGCTCCCTCGGCTCACCTCCGGCGTCGTGCCGAAGTAGCGCAGGATCGCTACGCCGACGGCGTCCAACGCGACCCGGTCACTGCTCGCCAGAACGACTTCGCTGTCGACACGGCTTCCCTCGTGCGGCCCCCCGTCGACGAAGGCCTCCACGCCATCCAGCAGGACGAGGTCAGGCACGTACTCGACGTTGATCTCGGCGATCATCCGCCTCTGGTCGGAAGAGCCGTGCAACTCCTTCATGTAATCCCACGAATCGCCGGGCACCCGCTTGGCCGCGAGACCCACGGAGTTCTTGAGCGACAACGTGAAGTGACCACCGAACTGATGCGTCTTGAGGCAGCAGGCCTGGACCACCCCATCAGCTTCCAGGACGGGCCGTGGTAGCGCGAAGCCCCTTTGCCAGTGGCTTCCCGGCGGATTCACGACCTTCCAGTCCGCGTCGTCCAACTCGTCCAGCACCACGGTGTCGAAGCCGAGCTCTTCGCCCATGCGGAAGGTCTCTTTCCGCTCCATCACACGGCGCGTGTCGCCCATTCCGCTGCGGTCCCCGACCGTGATCCGGCCGGCGCCCATCGCCCGAAGTTGCTCCGCCAGGGCCGCCAGCGTGTCGTTGTGCGTCGAGCCGGGGCCGCCGTGGTGGCTGTTGAAGTTCGGCTTGAGAAAAAGGTGCTTGCCCCGGGCCGGGTTCAGCTCCAGCATCTCGACGGCCCGACGGACGCCCGCGGCCCGATCCCGAGTCTTGACGAAGGCCACTATCGCCGTGGCGCGCGACCCGCTGGCGAGCCTGGTCCGAGCCCGCCCCATCGGCAGGGGGATCAACCCGGCGACATCCACGGGCGTCGTGAACGCTACCCCGGCCAGTCCAGCCGTTGCCCTTACGAAAGCTCGCCGCTCCATCGTCTCCTCCGTCGGATGGCCAGCGGGAAGAGTGCTCGCACGGATCAAGCCTACATCCCCGGTCCGGCCACGCTAGCGGGAGATCACCGCCGCGACGTGTCCGGAGAACCCCTACATGTCCGCTTCGTGCTCGATCTCGCTCAGCACCTCGTCCAGTCCGGCCGTGAGCGCATCCGCGTATTTACGAGAGAAGGCGAGCGGCGCTTGATCTCGATGACGTTCTCGAGTGGTCCGTCGGTGCTCAGCCAGACTCCTGGCCCCTTCGTTCGGTTCAGCCCTCTCACACCTCACTGCTCTGACGCTCGGCCTCTTCGGTCGATCGGATCGTGATCGTCTCCAGGCCATGGGAGTCCGGACCGACCTCCTGTCGACGCAGGAGCCAGGCGAAGAAGAACCCGAGGAAGCCGAGGGTAGAGAAGATCCACATGCCGAGCGCGTACCCGCCGGGATTACCGGCGCTCGCGCCCGCGTAATCGTTGGCCCAGCCGATAAGGAGGTTGAAGCCGAAGAGCCCGATATTCTGGATCATAGTCATGAAGCCGTAAGCCGTACCCAGCTTGTTCTCATCGACCAGATACGCCACGGCCGGCCACATCACCGCGGGGACGAGCGAGAAAGCGATCCCCATCATCGCCATGGGAAGGCGGAGGTCGACGGTCGTGTAAGCCATCATCAGGTATACCGGCACGAGGAGCAGCGATCCCCACATCATGAAGAGGGCGCGCCTCCCGACACGGTCCACCATGTAGCCGAAGACCGGCGTGAAGATCATCGCGAACAGCGTAATCATGCTCGAGAGAAAGCCGCCGAACTCCCGCGTCGTTCCGTGCGCCTCGATGAAGAACTTCACGGCGAACGTCTGGAAGGGGAAGATCGCCGAGTAGAAGACCACGCACAGCAACACGACGTAGACGTATGATCTGGGGAACCGGAAAAGGTCGGAGAAGACCACCTTTTCGGTCTCTCCAGCCTCTCCGAGGTGGTACGCCTTCTCCGCCCGGTTCTCCATCAGCCAGTAGATGATCGGCCCGATGACGCAGAGCGTCCCGAAGGCGACGGAGATGAGCAGGGGCCATTGCCAGTTCTCGAACGCGGGCCGAGCCCAGGTCGGGGAGTTGAGCGCCAAGAAGGAACCGAGCCTCGCGATCGTCAGGTTGACGCCGAACGCGAAGGAAAGCTCCTTCCCCTTGAACCACTTCGCGATCGCGGTGGTGACGGAGACGATGAGCGACTCCGCCCCGAGGCCAAATATGAGCCGGCCAGTTGCCATCGGGGCCAGAGAACCGCTGACGACCGTGACGAAGGCGCCCACGAAGCACAGAACGCCGAAGATCAGCGTCGCCTTCTTGACGCCAATCCGGTCGATGATGATCCCGCCGATGAGCACCATCACGATGTTCGGGAAGCTGTAGATGGCGTTCAGCAACCCGATGTTGCTGTCCGAGAAGCCCAGCTGCTCCTTGAGCAGATCGGCGATCGGGCTGACCGCGTCGTAGACGTAGTAGTTGCCGAACATCGCCAGGCTGATCACCACCAGCACGATCCAGCGGTAGGGTGCAGGTGGCGGCGGCTTCAACGAGCTGTCGGCTGTGGCATCGGTCATGAAGTCGGCCCGGTCAGGTGTGTCGTTCCAAGGATGTCGCCACGTCAAGGGGCGGCAGCGCGGATTCGATCTCGTCGCGTCGCGACTCCAGCCAGGGAGGCAGGATCAGCGCTCCCCCAAGGTTCTCAATCGCTTCGTCGCGCTGGAAGCCGGGCCCATCGGTCGCCAGTTCGAAAAGGACGCCGCCCGGCTCCCTGAAGTAGACGGAGCGGAACCAGAAGCGGTCGATCGGCATCGTGGGTCGAAGCCCGGCGTCTCGCACCGAGTCGCGCAGCGCCATCTGCTCGTCCTCATCAGCGACGCGCCAGGCCACGTGGTGCACGCCACCCGTGCCCCAGGCGCCTCGGCTCCCATCCGGCTGCGCCCTTGCTTCGAGGATACGGCCCGAGCCGCCTCCGTCGACGACCCAGCGATGCCAGCCTGCCTCTTCCCCGAGCAGCTCGAACCCCATGGATGCCTCGAGAGCCTTCGCCGTCGGCGCCAGGTCACGCTGCAGAAGGCGAACGGCGTGCATGCCGCGGATCTGGTGCTCGGCCGGCACGGGCCCCGCCTGCCAGGGCGTCCAGGAACGCTCGTCGTCTGTCTCCACCAACGCGAGCTCGAGGCCGTGCGGGTCTCGAAACGGCAGCGCCGCCTCACCGAAGCGGGTTTCCTGCTCTCCCCGAGCCACGCCGTGCGCCTCGAAGCGCGATTGCCAGTACGAAAGGCTTCCAGTCGGAATCGCTAGCGGGACCTCCACGGCGAGTCCCACGCCGTGGCGTGCCGACGCCATCTGCGGCCAGGGAAAGAAGGTGAGCTCGGTTCCGGGCGTCCCGACGCCGTCGGCGTAGAAGAGGTGATACGTGCCCGGAACGTCCTGGTTCACGGTTCTCTTCACGAGTCTGAGGCCGAGAACGCCGACGTAGAAGTCCAGGTTCTCCTGCGGGTGGCCGCAGATGACCGTGATGTGGTGTACGCCGCGAACGGAGGGCTTCATGGCCAGGCGAGCCATCCGCGATTCGCCATTACGGCCGCCAGCCCTCGAAGACCTGGTAGGCGGGCTGCCCTTCACTCTCGTCACCGAGCCGCGTGATCTGGTTCGAGAGCCACTCGAGCCACTCGTCGAACTTCTCGTTGCCCTGCTCGCGCCGGGCGACGTGCACCCAATCGCGCATTCGATCCCAGCAGACCTGGGTGACGCCGCCCATGAGCTCCCACACCGTCCTCATGGGCACGATGCGGTGGTGAGTCATGATCGCGACGGCCTCGAGGGTAAGGCTGACGAGCATCGCCGCCTCTTCCCGCTCGGGCGAGCGCCGGAGCTCTTTCGCCGAACAGCCCGGAGGAAGCGAGACCACCAGGAGCAGCGCCCGTGCGAACTGCGGATTCGTGAAAGAGCGGGCGAGCTCGATCGCCGCCGTCTCCCGGCGCTGCCGTTGGAACTCGCGGATCTGGACAACGGCGAAGGCGACACCACCGATGACGATGAGCACGCTGAGAACCTCGGCCAGATTGGCCAGCGTGTTCAGATCGAGGCTCGCCGTGGTGTTCATCCTCCGCTCACGCTAACGAGCGACATGCGCGAGCATCCCGCTCTCCGCGAGCACGCCCCGAAGCGCCTCGATGTCGGCTGCGTCGTTGAAAATGTGCGGCGCCACCCGAATCGCATCCCCGCGCACGGAGACAAAGACGTTGCGGGCGGACAGCCGTGCTCGCAGCGCTTCAGGGTCGACGCCCGCCGGAACATGAAGTCCGAACAGATGTCCGACCGGCTCCGGTCCCTCTGGATCCTGCTCACCGACGATCTCCTCGATCAGCCCGCGGGTGAGCTCGCGGCAGTACGCCTGGATGTTCTCGACCCCCCACTCGAGGAGCTGCTCGAGCGCCTCGATGAACATGGGGACGAGGATGAAGTTCGCCGCTTCTCCCATGTCGTATCGGAGAGCGCCCGGTCGGTACAGCTCGCTTTGCTCCACGAGTCCGGCGAAGTCCTCGCTCCCGACCCTTCCCATCCACGTCTCCTCGAGGGGCGTGCCGTCGTCGTAGCGGGACGCGAAGTAGGCGGCGCCAATGGAGTAGGGCCCGGTCAGCCACTTATACGCCGCGCAGATCAGAGCATCAGGCCGGACACGCTGCACGTCGAACGGCATGGCGCCCACAGCCTGTGTGGCGTCCAGGATGAAGGCGGCGCCCATGTCGCGCGCGCGGGCCGCGATGACCTCCACATCGAACGGAGTGCCATCCGTCCAATGCACGACGCCTTGGGCCACGACCGCCGTGTCCCCGTCGATCGCCTCCAGGATCGCGTCGTTCCACGCCCTCGCGCCACCGGGCCCATCCAGGGGGGAGCAAACGATCCTGAGCTCGGCTCCGACACTCTCGCACGACCGGCGCCAGACGTGAACGTTCGAGGGAAACTGATGGTGAACCGTGACGACGTTCTGACCACGCTCCACCGGGGTGTTGCGAGCCACGACTGAAAGGCCGTAGGAGGCCGACGGGATGATCGCGATGCGCCGAGGGTCCGACGCATTGATCAGGCGGGCAAAAAGCTCTCGCACACGATCGCAGCCCGAAAAGAAATCTTCGGTCTGGATGTCCGCCGGCACGGCCGCTCGCCGGATTCCCGTTTCACCCGCCGCCTGCACGCGCCTGGAGAGCGGAGACATGTAGGCGCTGTTCAGGTAGTGGTAATTCGCCGGAAGCGAGAATTCGCCTTTTCGAGAGCCCATCATGTGGTCCAACCTAGCCGGATCTCCGGTGACCGGCGACCGCATTTCGAAGTCATCTCCTCGAGGCCTCTTTCTCCATGTGGCTGCCGGATAAGGAGAAAGATAGTATGAGGCCGGACACCGGTCGCCGGACGCAGTCGTGGAAGGGAGGGGCAAGATGCATTGGAAGCGATCAGCGGCGGTCGCCGCACTCATCCTCTTGAGCGCGAATCCTGTCTTGGCTCAGCGGCGACCCGACACGCACAAGGGCTTCTGGTTCAACGTGGGCGGAGGCGCCGGTTGGCTGGAAGGTGCATCAGGTGGAGCATTCTATGTGCGCATGGGTGGCACGCCGAACCGAAAGGCGCTGTTCGGCGGCGAGGTCGTTACCTGGTTCCGCAATGGTGCCTCCACGACGAACATCGCGGCCACCGGGCTTGTGTATCCGTTCTACGAGACCACCGGGAAGCCGGGCCACGACCTTTTCTTCAGGGGGTCCTTCGGACTGGCCGCCACCGACGGCGGAAGAACGGGGCTAGGCTTGATGTTCGGGACGGGCTACGACCTGCGACTGGCCAACAACCTCTACGTGACCCCCAACTTCGACTTCATGGTCCAGGTCTTCGACGGCGGCACGCTGACAACGTTTCTCATCACGCTGGGCCTTGGGTTCCACTAGCTGGGGCTAGGCCTTGGCCGGGGCCAAATCGGCTTCAGCTTGCGACGCTTCCAGCCCGGCCGGCGGCCTCACCTCGACGCTGATGTCTATCCCCTTCACGCTCTGCGAGACGATGCAGAAGTCCTGAAAGACGTCGATGCAGCGGCGCAGGCGGGGCCAGTCCTCTGCGGACACCTCCGGATGGATATCTACCTCGATTGAGCCGATCCTGACCCGGCCCTTCTCGTTCCGGACCAGCTTGGTTCGCACCTCGGTGCGCATGCCGTCGACCGTGACGCGCGCCTTCCGAAAGCAGAAGAGAGCGCTGGCGCTGAGGCAGTTCCCGACCGCCGCCGCCAACAGGCGGGTCGCGTTGGGACCTTCGTCTTCCCCTACCGGCGCGGGCTCGTCCATCAACAGCGGTGGAAGGTCTTGTCGTTCGAAATCGACCAGGAACTGCATGCCCCGCTGCAACTGCAGCGTCAGCTCGAAGCCGCGCTCGTCCATACTGTCCTCCGGCAGAAGAAGACTCGTCTGTCTACCGCTTGAGTGGCATAGCGTGGGGAATCGGTCACCGCCTCGAACAGCCGAAGGGTTCAGCTGGAAGTGGCCGGTTCTCGGATCAGCACTCCGTCAGGAGCTGATGGCGGAGTCGGACGTGGGCCAGCCGCTCCTCGAGGCTCGGCTCCGGCACGAAGGCGGAGTACTCACCCACCAGATAAAAGTAGGACAACCGGCTTCTGATGTCCGCCTGCTCGGGCGAAAAGCCCATGTCGATGAAGAGCTGGCGCACGTAGGAGAGCCGCCGCTCGTCGACCCTCCTCACGACCTTGGCCGCACGGGCATCGTACAGCCCCCAGGCGCGCACCGCGGCATCGTACAGGTTGATCTGCTCGTTGACGATGTGCTCGAGAAGGGCGAGAAGCTGCTTCTTGGGCTCACCGAGGGCGTGCGCCACGTGCTCGGCGGCCTTGTCGGTCATCTCCGTCTCCCAGTACTCCAGCAGACGGTCGAGAAAGTCGCCGCGGTCCTTGAAGTGCCAATAAAAGCTGCCCTTTGTCACCCCCAGCGACCGCGCCATCGGTTCGATGCACACCGCATCGATACCGCGGTCGCGCAGCGTCCTGATTCCCTGCATGAGCCAGTCGTAGCGGTCCAGTCGCTTCAGAGCCGTGCCAGCTGTGGCCATCGATAGCCTGTGCCGTAGTCAGACCCGGGATCGGGTGAGCGGGCCTCTCAGTGACCGTACTCAACACCATACCATGGTGTATGTCACAGAAGTGTATACTGAGGAGGACGGGAATTCAACTCGATCGGATGGCCGAGGGATCAGTCCGGCTGTCGGCACGACCGCTGGATATCGATGATCTGCTGGGCAACGAGCTCCCGTTCCTCCAGACCCCAGCGGCACACGCCATCGACCCCGACGATCATCGAGTAGGCGAGCGCGGCGGAAGACTCGGCGCAGTGGCCGCAGCCGAAGTGCCTGAAGAACTTGGCCAGCATCTCCAGCCGTGCTCCGTCCACCTCGCAGACGGCGCGCAGCGCGGGCTCGTGAGTTTGGGACCAAGCCCGCATCGCGGCATCGTAGCGCATTCTTCCCGTGTTCGGGATGTAATCGCAATCCAGCTTCCGCAACCAGCCTTCCACGGTCGGCTCCCACTCGACGATGACCTCGAACGGGGTGGGCTTGAATCGGTGCATCCAGTGGGTCGGCAGCTCTTCGAGCAGGCTCTCGAGGTTCTCGAAGTGGTGGTAGAACGATCCCCGCGTCACACCAAGCCGGCGTGCGATCTTATCGATGGCGAGTCCGCCGGGACCGAGCTCGCGCAGCTGCTCCAACGCCGCCGTGAGCCACGTTTCCCGCGTCTGTGTGCTCTTTCTGGTGGCCATGGTAGGGCTCGTATACGCTCGCTGTCCTGGCTCCTACGCTGGAATGCGGCTCGGGTCTCCAGCGGTCGAAAAACTAGCGCATCACCACCGACTCGCCTACGTGTCGACGACTCGCGCGCGCGACCTGGCGATCGGAGGCGGCGCTGACTAACCTCCGCCCGGTGTAAAGGACGGACCTCGATCTCGTTTCCGGAGCATGCCATGCGGACTCGAATACACACGCCTCCAGCGTTCGTCAGCCAGCGAGGCCTGACCGTCGCGGCCTGCGGTCTGACGCTGAGCTTGGCGATCTCCTCCGATGCAGCGGCGCAGGTTCCGGACGCCGGCTCCGAACCGGTCAGGGCCGGTCAGTTCGACTACGGGAAGATGTGGACGTTCGAGTACCCGCCAGACGAATACTTCAGCGAGACTTACGGCTTCAGGGCGGACGAGTCCTGGTTCGAGCGCGCCCGTCTGTCAGTTCTTCGCATTCCCGGCTGCTCGGCATCGTTCGTCTCGGCGAATGGCCTGGTCGCGACCAACCACCACTGCGTGCGCGGCGCCGTGAGCCGAACGAGCCGACCTGGCGAGAACCTGCTGGACGGCGGCTTCTATGCCGCTACGCTGGACGATGAGCGGCGGATCGAGGGCTTCTATGCCGACCAGCTGATCGCGATCGAGGATGTCACCGATGAGGTCCTCGGAGCGCTGGATCGAGCTCCGGCGGATCAGCGCGAACAAGCTCGGGCGGAGGCCTTCGACCGTATCAGGAAGCGAGGCCGTCGGGCCTACTCCGATCGGGGCGACTCGATCTGGGTGCAGGTCATCTCTCTCTACAACGGTGGACGCCACTCGGCATACGTGTTCCGCCGCTTCACGGACGTCCGTCTCGTTCAGGCGGTCGAGCTGGAGCTGGGATTCTTCGGGGGGGACCCGGACAACTTCACCTATCCCAGGTACGCGCTCGATTTCGCGTTCCTCCGCGTCTACCAGGACGGCACTCCGTACCGGCCCGAGCACCACTTCGGGTGGAGCACGGCCGGCGTGGAGGAGGGCGATGTCGTCTTCGTGATCGGCAATCCTGGCCAGACGAACCGACTCAAGACGGTCGCAGAGCTCGAGTACCAGCAGAGCGTCCAGGTTCCGGCGTTGATCGGCTTCCTAGAGAGCCGACTCGAGGCGCTGGGCACGTTCCGGACCGGCCATCCGGCGGAGGCCGAGGCGTTGGGCATCCGCAATCGCATGTTCAGTCTCTCGAACTCGCTCAAGGCTTCCACGGGCCGCCTGGAGGCGCTGCAGGATCCCGGCATTATGGCCCGCAAGCGCGATGCGGAGCGGCAGCTACGGGACTCCTTGCAAGTCGATCCCGATCTGGCGGCACGATACGGTGGGCTGTTCGACCGGCTGGAGAAGATCCAGGAGGAGAAGGCCGCATACCGTGCTCCGTTCGCGGCGTTCCTCGCGCAAACGAACCGGCTTTACGCGTCCGCCACCCTGCGGCGGGCGCTCGCGGCCGACGCCCTGCTGCAGGCACGGGCGGCGCTCCCGCCGCCGGACACCTTGGAGCTGCTGAGCCTGGAGCTGGCGCGCATCGGAGACCATCCCGCCGAGCTCGAAGAGCGGCTTCTCGCCGCACGCTTTGCCGACTTCGCGCGCTACTTCGGCCCCGACCACGAGATCACGATGGCCGCGCTCCAGGGCGCGACGCCGGAGGCCGCAGCCGCCGCGCTCCTTGCCGCTTCGGTGCTGAGCGACTCCGCAGCTGCAGCGGCCGCGATCGCGTCCGGCGGGCCGAGTCCGGCGGAGGATCCGGCCTTGCGGCTCATCGCCGCCACCCTGCCGGTCACGCGGACATACCGCGCGGAGTTCGGTCGGCTCACGGCGGAAGAGGCCGAGTTGGAGGCGGAGCTGGGACGAGCGCGCTTCGCCGTCTACGGCCGGAGCGTGCCGCCGGACGGCACCTTCTCACCGCGAATCACGGACGGGCTCGTGCGGGGTTACGAGTACAACGGCACGCTGGCGCCGCCCTACACGACGTTTTACGGGCTGTACGACCGGCACTTCAGCAACCCGGGCAACGTCGAATGGGAGCTTCCGCCGCGCTGGAGCGAGCCGCCGCCGGGGCTGGATCTCGGCACCCCACTCAACTTCGTGTCGACGGCGGACACCTATGGCGGCAACTCGGGCTCACCCGCCGTCACGGCGGACCAGGACCTGGTCGGCCTCAACTTCGACCGCAACATCCAGGGTCTCTCGCGCGACTTCATCTACCTTCCGGAGCGAGGGCGAAACGTCATGGTCGACGTCCGGGCGATCCGTGCGGCACTCGATGAGGTCTACGATGCCGATCGAATCGTCCAGGAGCTCCTGACCGGAAGGCTGTTCGAGACGGAGGCGGAGGCCGACGCGGCGGCGGGTTCGAGCTAGTTCTCGCCCTCCCAACCCGGCCAGGCGTCCTGTAAGGTCGTGCGCGGGCCGCGCCCGACGAAGATCGTCCGGTCGCGCTGTTCGCTCACCGCGTATGGATGCGTGACGTGGCCGGCCGCCGTCAGGCTCTCGAAGTAGTCCGTGAGATCCTCTTCTGCGAAGCCGTGCAGGATCATCACATCGCCCGGTAGCTCTCCGGGACCGAAGAACCAGTACGAGCCGACGAAGGCTCTCGCAGCGGGAAGGCCGTACGCGGGTCCATAGAAGTCGATGGCGCCGGCCTCGCCATAGTTCGATGCGAGAATCACCGTTCGACGCTGGTCCGCAGGCGGAAGGGCGTCGTAGACGCGGGCTATCTCCTCGACCTGCTCCTTCCAGTTCAGCATGTCCGCGTAGTCCTGGGGAATCCGCTCCTGTGCCCCGACGTTGGTGACGGCCGCGCTCTGAAGCCCGATCGCGACTAGGTAGCGCTCCATCGTCTCGGGCTCCAGGATAGGCAAGCCCATCGGTAGCAGCATGATCAGGTACGCGGCCAGGATCCCGACGAGCCCCCAGCGAAGGATCGGACCCCAGCGGGGCGCTGTGATGCCCGCAATGATCACCGAGCCGGCGCCGAGCAGAACGGGATAGACGGGACCCGCGTAGTAGCTCTTCCCGTGGAGGAGGATGAGCGTGACGACCGCGAGGGTCGCCGTCCATCCGGCGAGGCGATAAGGCCGGCCGAGCCGGCCGAAGCACAGGCCTGCGGCGCCCACGACGGCGAGGGCAAACCCGGCGACCATGCGCGGCTGGTCAAGAAGAAACGCCACCGCGGAGACCCGGGCCAGCTGGGCGCTCCGAAGATCCTCCATCTGCGTCATCACGGGGAAACCGAGGTTGAACTGTCCGATGATCGAGGGACTCCCGATCACGAACGCCAGGAGCGCAGCCATCCACGGCCAGGGCGTGGCCAGCCAGCGCCGCTCCCTGGTCACGAGGAGCGCGACGAGCGTCGCGAATCCGAACACGAGCAGGCTGAACTTGGCCAGTAGGCCGAAACCCGCCGCCGCGCCGTACGCGAGCCACCAACGCGGGTTTCGCGTGGTGCCGAGGCGGAGGAGAGCCAAGAGGGCCAGGCTCCAGAACAGCTGATCGATGACGACGGGTTGAGACAGGTTGCCTGACCTTAGGAAGAGGGCACTCGCCAGGACGGAGAAGGCCGCAAGCCCTTGAGCGAAGCGACCGCCGCCGAGCTCTCTGGCCGCGAGGGCGGCGATCACCAGCAGCGCGGTGCTCATGAGCGCCGGGGGCAGGCGGAGCGCGACGAGAGAGTCTCCAAGTAGAAACCGTGTGGCCTCGGAGAGCATCGCGATGAACGGCGGGAAGTCCATCTGCCAGAGACGCAGATGTTGCCCCATCGCCATGTAGAGGAACTCGTCCCGGTGGAACTCGTAAGGGCCGAACAGGTTGGTGCCGGCGTGGAGAAGGAGCTTCACGGCGGCAAGAGGGCCGATGACCGCCCACGCGATGGGCGGCCGAGATCCTCCGTCCTCGGGGGTGTTACTTGGCGTGCCCGGCGATGTGCTCTCCGACGAGGATCTTGCTGATCTCCTCGAGCTGGATCTGGTTGGTGCCCTCGTAAATCTGGGTGATCTTCGCGTCCCGCATGAACTTCTCGATCGGGTAGTCCCGCATGTAACCCGATCCTCCGAACACCTGCACGGCGTCAGTCGTCACCTGCATGGCCACATCGGAGGCGAAGAGCTTGGACATCGCTGAATAGACGGTCGGACGGCTCTTGGGGCTGGAATCGATGTAGCGGGCCGTGGCATAGATCAGGGCGCGGGCCGCCTCCACCTTCGTGGCCATGTCCGCCAGCAGGAACCGGAGGCCCTGAAAGGCGGAGACTCTCGAGCCGAACTGCTTGCGCTCGCAGGCCCAGTCGATGGCCAGGTCGAGCGCTCCCTGCGCCATTCCCAGCGCTTGTGCCGCGACGCCCGGCCGCGAGGCGTCGAAGGTCCGCATCGCCGTGATGAAGCCCGTGCCCTCGCGTCCGATCAGGTTCTCGGCAGGAACCTGACAGTTCTCGAAGATCAGCTCACGCGTGGCCGAGGCCCGGATCCCCATCTTGTCTTCTTTCTTGCCGAAGCTGAAACCGGGCGTCCCCTTCTCGACCACGAGCGTGCTCGCTCCGCGCGCTCCTTTGTCGGGGTTCGTGAGCGCGATCACCGTGTATATCTCCGCTTCCCCTCCGTTGGTGATCCACTGCTTGAGCCCGTTCAGCACGTAGTGGTCACCTTCCCGGATCGCCGTCGTGCGAATCCCGCTGGCGTCGGACCCGGCCTGCGGTTCGGTGAGAGCGAATCCGGCGAGGCGCTTGCCGGCCGCGATCTCGGGGAGGAAGCGCTCCTTCTGCTCCTCGCTTCCGCTGAGGAGGATCGGCATGGCGCCCAACGCGGTGCTGGCGAAAGCCAGCGCGATCCCACCGCAGGCCTTCGAGAACTCCTCGGTCACGAGGACAAGGTTCATGGTCGCCGTCTCATCGCCGATGCCGCCATACTTCTCATCGATGAAGACGCCGAACAGATCGGCCTGGGCCATCTTTTCGACGATCGGCCAGGGGAAGTCGCCACTGCGGTCGTACTCGGCAGCGACCGGTCTGATCTCGTTGTCGGCGATCGCGCGCGCCAACTCCCGGATCGCCTCCTGCTCCTCCGTTAGGAAGTAGTCCATCACGTGGAGGATCTCACGCTTCCGGAGGGTCGGACCAGAGCAGGGGGTGCTGGACCCACACCTCGCCCTTCTTGAACAGGACGCGAGCGAGATGCTCGGGAGCGGCGTCTTCGAAGGAGCTCACGTCCAGCCAACCGCGCAGGCTGCGCGGCTCGGCGAGCGCTTGCATCCGTTCGATGAGGAGCACGGCATCCAGGTTCACCTCGCTCAAGGCCACCCGCACGGTTCCGTCCGAGGCATCGGCCTCGGCTCTGAAATCCCCCTCCGGGTAGAGGCCCTCGAACGTGTCCGCCAGATCCTGAAGTTCGCTCGCCGCGGCTTGCGGATCGTCGGCACCGAGCTCGATGCTACCGTTCAGCCGCTGCTCGAACGACTCGATCGCGATCTCGTGACCGTCGGAGTAGGGCCGCTGCAGCGCGCCGTCGTATCCCGGATGCGCCCAGCGGATGTGCAGGGCGCCGCCGGCTGTCACGCGCAGGCGGATCAGCTGCTCGGATTCCTCGGTGCGGACGAACAGATCACCACCCGGAATCCTGGTCTGGAGATCGTAGGGGATCTCGTCGAGTATTCGAACCAGCTCGCTGGCGGTCGCCGCGAGGACCGGAGCCTCCGTCGGTTGGACGTAGCGGACGAGGACGGCGCCCGACTCCGGATCGTACTCGAGCCACTCTCCGGGAATCGATGCGAGACGAGCGCGCACGTCATCGGGAAGCTCGCCCAGGGCGACACGACCGTGGCAGCGGGAAACGATGGACATCTACCGACTCCGATCTGAGTGCTTCTCTGAGTGCTTCTCGTGACGTCGTCCGCCGAGAGCGCGGCAGGTGTCGGCGCACGACGCAACGCTACACGAGCCTAGCAAGCTAAGGAAGGTACGTCAGTCGGGAGCATCTCGGCCAAGGCTGTGGTGAAAATCCGTATCTGCCGGTAGGATTAGATGGCCCGAAGACAAGCTCTGGAGAGCCGGAACCGACGCTCCGTGAATCGATCGCTCACGCTGAACGGCCTATTCTGGCCCCGCCTCCTGAGCTTCGCCTCGGGGATCGGGATGGCCGCCTTCGCGCTCCTCACGGTCGAGCACTACTTCGCGGCCAACTACCCCTCCGGGATCTTCGAAGGCTCCTTTTGTGACATCAGCGCCTTCTTCAACTGCGATTCCTCGGCCTACTCGCCGATCTCGGCGCTTTGGGGCATCCCGATCGGCTTCTTCGGTCTCATCCTCGGCGGGATGGTCGCGCTCGGTGCGGCTTTTCCCTCCGAGAGCTTCGAGCGCACGAACAAGACGCTGTCGCTGCTCAACATCCTCTGCGTCGTGGGGCTGCTGGTATACTCAGTCGTCTACCTCGGGAGCCTCTGCCTGCTCTGCGGCGGCTTCTACGCGTTCTCGCTGCTCAACTATCTGCTGTTCTGGCGCTACGGACGGGACCGCGACGGGGGACTCCGTCGACGCTGGTTGTCGCCCTCGGCAAAGCTGCTCGCGACGGCCTTGGTGTTCGCCGCTGTCGGTGGGTGGGGCGTCGCGGAGTACCACGAGGCCAGGAGGGAGGCCCAGTCCGGTGGCGCCGCCGCGCGCGCGGTCGAGCAATTCTACAGCCTCGAGCCCGTGCCGTGGCCCAGCTTCGTATCGCCGTTCTGGACCGCTCGATCCACGGAGCGGTTCGACGAGGCTCCGATACGGATCGTCGAGTACGCCGACCTGCTCTGCCCGGATTGTCGCTTCCTCCATGAACAACTCCAAAAGCTCAAAGCGGAGTTCGCCGGCAAGCTGAACATCGCCTTCCAGTTCTTCCCCCTGGAGGCCCGCTGCAACGACGTCGTCGACAAGGACCTCCATCCCGGCGCCTGCGAGCTGTCCTACGTGGCGGCCTACGATCCCGATCTCTTCCTCGAGATCCACGACGAGATCTTCGCGAACTTTCGGACCGCGAAGGAGAGCGCCGAGTGGAGACGGGAGCTGAGCCGAAGGCATGGCGTCGAAGCGGCGGTGGGGGATTCGGTGACGCAGGCGCTCGTCCACCGGATAATCGAGACAGGACGGGAGTACGGGAGGACCTCGGCGGAGTTCGCCCACGGCATCCGGTCGACCCCGACGATGATCATCAACAACCGGATGATTATCGGTACCCTGCCCTACGAGCAGCTTCGCGCGATCTTCCGGGCCCTGGTCGATGAGGCGGAGGACGCCGATAGACGCTTCATGGAGAGCTGGGAGGAGACGGGCTGAGGCTCCGCTCAGCCACGTCCCGCCCCACCTGCTCCACCAGTTGATCCATCAAATCCTGCATGCGCGCCCGGCGCTTGCGAACGTGAGCGGCGAAGAAGCCTCGCGCTGCGAGGTAGGACGCGGAGATAATCGTCGCCGGGAAGGCGATCGCGAGCGCCGCCGAACCGAACAGCGCGCCGCCCAGCGCACCGCCGAGACCGATCCCGACAGCCCCGCCCACCCCTCCCAACAGACCGCCAAAGAGCCCCCCCGCGAAGCCGGCGAGTCGCTCCTCGATCCGAATCAGCGTCTCGCCGTCTCGCACTGTCACCAGAACTTGCTGTGAGGAGGTGTTCGTGTCGGAGCGGGAGCTCCAGGTGAGGGTCCTCCCGACGGCGCTGGCGTTTCCCTGTCCGACCGTGGCGGCCTGCATCAGCGGCACGAGCTCCGCGAACCCCGACTCGGGAAACTCTCCCGGGACCGTGCGCTCGATCACGAAGGCGAGGGGCGCTCCCAACAGCCGCTCCCAAGCGCCGGAGCCGGTACCCGCCTCCAGCTCGGCGGCCGCGCGACGCAGGTAGGCGGGATCGATCCCCACCTCGGAGGCCACGTCCTGCAGGTCGGCGAGGGTGAGCCCGGTGGGATCGGGAGCCGAAGGCTCGGAGCGTTGAAGCTCGGTCGCCCGGCGGAGGATCAGACCGACCTCTTTCTCCGAGTAGCGTCGGGAAGAGCGCTCATCCTCGATCATGGTAGCTCGAAGCCTCGGCTCAACCTTGCAGCGCGAAGATCTCGTCAAGGCGTCGCTGAGCCGCCCGAACGCGCGGCTGGAGCTCGGGGTCGGCGTCCTTCCACAGGTCGACGAAACGGGCGTAGTACCCTGACGCCTTCGCCCACTCCCTTCGCTCGTCGTGGATCTGCCCCAGGCGCTCCAGCGTCAGGGCGAGCGCGAACGGATCCGTCCGCCACGAGCCGCTCCAGGGCGTGCCGGCATAGCGCTCGTACGCCACGATGGCGGAGTCGGCCTGGCCCGCCAGGTCATAGGCCTGGGCCAGCTCGAACACCCCACACATCATGCAGAGTCCGACGGTAAGGCCGCGTAAGTGCTCGATCGCCGCCTCGTACTGGCCGCGCTCCAGGGCTATCACACCCCGCGCCAGCAGGGGCCAGTCCAAGAAACGATCCACCCTGAACTCCGGCGCGACCTCCGCCTCGAGCGCGTCGAGCATCCTCTCCGCCTCGACGGGTCGGCCGACGGCCGCGAAGGCCAGGGCCAGATCCGCGTAAGGACGATCGAGCGGATCGAGGTCTTCGAGCGGGTACTGCTCGAGCGCGGCGGCGATCTCGTCGAGCGCAGACTCCGTATCCACGCCGAGCGCCCCGGACAGCCTCGTACCCCAAGCGACGTCGATCAGGTACTCGGCAGCCAGGCCGCGCGCCCGATCGAGCTCCAGCGCGGCGGCCTGGCGTGCTCGCGCGGCACGCAACTTCCCCTCGATCGCATCGATGCTGGCAAGCCGTCTCTCGACGGCGACCTGTCGAGCCGGGCTCCCCGACTCCTTGGACCGTGCCGTCTCGTAGCTGGCGCGAGCCTCCTCGTACCGGCCCTCCGCGACGGCCAGGTTTCCGTCAACCATGTCCACGAAGGGGTTGTCGGGCCACCTTGCGGCAGCCGACTGCATTCTTATTCGGGCACCCTCGAGGTCGCCCTGCGATATGCGGTTGGTCACGACATTGACCGAGAACAGCGCGGTCAAAGAGTCCGCTTGCGCGGCGCGCAGGAAGTACTCTTCGGCGCGCATGAAATCCCGCAGGCTCTGGTAGGCGATGCCGAGGTTGTTCAGCGCCGCGGTCTCGGAGGGATCGAGGACGAGGGCGTTCTCGTAGGCGGCCATCGCCTTCGGGAGATCCGGCCGGGCCATCGAGTAGTACGATCCGATCGTAATGTACCTCTCCCGCTCCGTCAGGCGGTCCCGGTGCCGATAGGCACTCGTGAACGCGTCGATCTCGCGCGCCCGTTGCTCCCCCCGGTTGGCAAGGACGACGCCGAGCTTGCGATACGCCATGGCGAAGGCGGTGTCCAGGGCGACGGCTTCCTCGAGCAAGCTGATCCCCCTCGCCTCATCGCCCTCCAGCTCGATCGCCCGAATGGCCTGCGAGTACTTGCGCAGCGCCTCGAGATCGGGCGTGGTCACCCGCTCCAGGGGAGGATTACCTCGTATGGAGACCAGCGATTCTCCGACGCGCTCCCTAATCCGATTCGAGAGGGCGTCGATCGCGGCGATGATCTCCGTGGAATCGGCCGCCGTCTCCCGCTGGGAGAGGAGCGAGGCGCCGTCGGCGGGAGAGATGAGGCGCGCGGAGAGGATGTAGCTGCCGCCCGCCCGCACGATCTCGCCTGCGATCACGGCCTGGATCCCCTCGCGGAGGGCTACCTCGGTCGCCAAATCGACATCGATCCCGCCGCCGGGCTGCCGGTCCATCCGCTCCAGGGCTCCCGCCAGGAAGCCGGACTCCACCAGACGCACGACCGACGACTGGGAGAGGTCCACCCGGAACGCCTCGGTAGCGGCCCGGGCCAGCAACGAGTCGGTGGACTCGAAGTCCGCCAGAAGGATCGGCTGTCTCTCGTCGATCACGCCGCGGGCGACAAGTGTGGCGGCGGGCCCGATCCCGAGGCTACGCGTGGCCATATACCCCGCGGTGAGGATGCCCAACAGAGCAAATGCGAGCACACCGCCCAGGATGGCGTTTCGCCATGTAAAGAGTCGGTGGTGAGTGGCCAGCTGCGTGGCGTCCGCCGGCGCCGGACCCGGGGTCTGCACCTGGTCCGCCACATGGCGCCCCCCGGCCGTCTCGCTCGTCGCGCCCTCGGCATCCTCCGTCTCGTCCACCGGTACCACGGCTTTGGAGCTCGTGGCCGGCCCACCCTCCTGCACGAACGCCGTGGCCACGACGATCGGGAGACCAATCAGCAGCAGGACGAGAGCCAACGGAGGGACCCAGTCCGGCAGGCCGAGCCCTTCCGTGAGCGTCTGAACGACCTGGAAGACCAGCCAGGAGGCGACGAGATAGACTCCGAGAACCTGCCACAGCGAACGCCGGTGGGCCTCGTTGATGAGGTTCTTCAGACCTGTCATGTAGGCTCCACCTCGTTCACCAAGGCGATATACGACCGCGGTGAACTTGTCCAGACGCCAGATGGCGGGCAAGGATTGATGCGTCGGCATGCGGCGAACCGAGAAGGCGGAGGCGTCATGCAGAACATCGACCTGAGCCAAGCACTGATCGACACGTGGCGCACGAACAACCGCGTGACGGTCTACCTGTTCGAGAACCTCCCGGAAGAGGTTTGGCCCGAGAAGGTGCCGGGCGCACCTCGTCGAACCGTCCGGATGATCGCCGGCCACATTCACAACTGCCGCTGCATGTGGGTCAAGACGCTGGGGAGAAAGCACGGCATCGAAGCACCACCCCCGGTCGATCGGCACCGAGTGGCGTGCCGGCAGCTCCTTCCCGCACTGGAGCGGAGCAGTCGGGGCATCACGCAGCTGCTTGAGCTCGGGGTCGACCAGGGCGGCAAGCTTTCCGGCTTTCCCCCCGGCGTCGTGCACTTCATGGCGTACCACGTCGCCCACGAAGGCCACCACCGAGGACAGATCGTCATGCTCGCCCGCCAGCTCGGGCACCGATTGCCCGGTGAGGTCACCGCCGGCCTATGGCAGTGGTCGAAGCGATCCAAAGAGACGTGACGTCTCGGCGGCTCGGTGACACTCAGGCATGGTGAACAGCCGCAGTCAACAAGCGGACGCCAGCAGCCCAAGCAGAGAGACGATGAGCAAGCACTTCGTATCGAACAAGGATGAGTCCGTCCGGATGTTTCGAAGCGAGACCCTCGAGCGGTTCACGCACGTGCATCCTGCGGCCCCGCACCTCATCTACGTGCCCCTGATACTCCTCCTCCTGTGGGTGAGCGGCGTTCCCGGGGGAACGGCCGCGCTGCTACTCATCGGAGGGCTGTTTCTCTGGACGCTCGTGGAATACGTGCTGCACCGCTTCCTTTTCCACGCGCCCGAGGCCGTGATGAAGGGGACCCACGACATCGTCGCGAGCCTGGAGCCCGGCGAGGCCGTCGTACCCAGACTCCCCGACTTTCGGCACCTTTCCTACTTCTTGATGCATGGCGTACATCACGAGTACCCGAGCGACTCGAAGCGACTCGTAATGGCTCCCGCCGTCAGCATCCCACTGGCCGTTCTTTTCTGGTTCCTGTTCCGAGGGGCGTTCGGTGCGGAGGCGGCACCCGCCGCCTTCGCGGGGTTCCTCGTGGGTTATCTCATCTACGACACCACCCACTACGCGGTGCACCACCGATCCGTGCCCACGGGGTTCGGGAAGCTTCTCAGAAGACACCATCACCGGCATCACTTCGCGAACCCGGACGAGGACTACGGCGTCAGCTCGCCGCTTTGGGACGTCGTGTTCGGAACGTTCAGCGGCGTGTCGAAAAGAGCGTAGCCAGAGGCGTAGGCCCGAGCGCCGCCGAGCTTTGGCGGCAGCTGTACGAAAGCCCCGAGACCGGGGCTTTCGACGTGCCAGATGGTATAGCGACCAAGCCGTTGAATGGCGGCGGGCCGGCCGCCGTCAACCGCCAAGCTTTGCCCTTCCGACCGCTCTCGCCTCTTCGTCGTCGAGAACGGGCGTGACATCACAGTCCAGGATTTGGTTCCAGTTGAGGATCCAGTTCGAGACCGCCGCCGCATCGTCCGTTTCACAAATCGCCAAGCCTTCGAATGCCACGAGCTCATGCCATCGACCAATCAGCGTGATGTCGTCCCCCATGTCCGCCCTGTCGTCCTCCGCGGTCATCGCGGAGAAGGCCTTCAAGGCTTCGTGACGCTTATCGTCATGGATACGCCAGGTGATCAGGTATTTCATCGGGGACGCTCCGGGTTCGGGTTGAGGCTCGTTTGGGAGGCCCCTATCTAGAGGCGTCTCGGCAGGGCGGCAAGCCTTGGTGAGGCCGGTTCGGGGAGCGGTCAGGGGCTTGCAGTCCCATGGCACCGACCTGCCCGTCGGCGCGTCAGGACGTTGGGCAAGGCCGGCCCGCAGACCGGGCTCAGGTGCCCGGCGCCGGGTGTGCGAGGCTGTCCGTGGGCGGGGCATTACTCGCTACGAACTCCTTGAATCTCGCGAAGTTCTCCGGCGAGAACTGTCTCTCGACATGCCCGGCGACGCCATCCACTCGAACGATCACCTTGTCTGCGTTCGCGACCCGGCGGAGGAACTCCACCGGGACCGCATACCAGTATGATTCCTTGAACACGCAGCCGCCCTGCGCGGCAACGCCGAATTTCCTCTGCACCGAGCTTTGCTCGGGGCAGACGCCCCCGAACTCGGTCGTCGTGGACTCCGACGAGCTCCAGGCTTGGCCGTCGACCGTCACAGTCAAGCTCTGTGGACGCACCCAGGACGATCCACTGATGCCCAATACGAGCCCGTATTCCGGCGGAGTGGCGTCCTCGAGTTCGGCGGCGTCCAGCGTCAGCGTGTGTTCGCACAAGGACTTGTTCACCGAAATGACGTTTTCGGACGTGCGGACCACGCGCTGATCCAGAGCTTCCTCCTGGTCCAATGTCGCTGAATTGGAGCACGACGAGAGGAAGAAGCCTCCTCCGACTTGCAAGCACAGTGCGCAGGCGACCCCGAGCCGCCGTGATCTCATCGTCAATCTCATTGATGCCCTCCCTTCACGACCCTGCGGGAGGATGCTACATGCCTGTCCGCAGCGCGGTAGCGGGCAATCGCCGATTCTCCTTGTGGGGAATAGCCCGGTCTAGCCGACCCGTGCCGCGTGGCCGACTATTCGACAATGGGCGACATCGACAAATCCTACGCGGAGATCTATGCACAGATCGAGGAACTCCGTGGGCTCATTCCGCACAGAGACACAGCCTCGGCAGGCATCTCGGGATGGTCAGTCGGTATGCACGTTCACCACTGCGGCCTGGCGATGAGCGGGATCACGCGGAGCCTGATCGCGTGCGATGAACCGGCCCCGACCAGAAGGCTCGACCTCCAAGCGTCATTGATTCTGAAGTCGGGTCGGATCCCACGAGGCGTCGCTGAGGCGCCGGACGTCGCGATTCCCACTCGCGGCGTCAGCGGCCGGGTCCTCGAGGAAACGCTGAACAAATCCGAGGCAGGCCTGTCCCGGCTCACGCCGGTGGGCGATCGCTGCTGGTTCCGTCACTTCGCACTGGGGGTGCTGACCAAGCGCGATGCCGTGCGGTTCATGAGCATCCACAACGCTCACCACCTGAAGATCGTGGCTGACATCCTGGGCTGACCGTCTTGCGGGACGTCGCCCGGCGGCTGACCGTGGTGGGACGTTCCCAGTGCATAGCACTCAGGAGGCCACCAGATCGTTAGGAAGCGCGGGCGTATCCCGCGCACAACGCGAGGAGTGGGCTATGGTTCCGGTGATGTCGCTGTGGATCCCGATTCTGATCGCGGCGGTGTTCGTCTTCGTGGCCAGCTCGATCATCCACATGGTGCTCCGTTACCACGACAGCGATTTTAATAGGATCCCCTCGGAGGAAGCGGTGATGGATGCGCTCAGAGGGTTCGATATCCCGCCCGGCGAGTATGTCTTTCCTCGTCCTAGCAGCTCCAAGGAGATGGGTACGCCCGAGTTCATCGACAAGATGAAGAAGGGCCCGGTCGCGTTCATGACCGTGATGGAGAGCGGTCCGCCGTCGATGGGCAAGAGCCTGGTGCTCTGGTTTCTCTACTCGATCGTCGTCGGGATATTCGCTGCCTACATCGCGGGCCGGGCGCTCGGCCCCGGGGCCCACTACCTGGCCGTGTTCCGCTTCGTCGGCGCGACCGCGTTCATAGGCTACTCGCTGGCGCTCCTGCAGGGCTCGATATGGTACAAGCGGGCCTGGAGCTCGACGATCAAGTCGGTCGTCGACGGGCTCGTGTACGGGCTCCTGACCGCCGGGGTGTTCGGCTGGCTGTGGCCGGCCTAGGTCGCCGGCGCGGAGTGCCTGGCGCAGGAAGGATCCACCGCCCCGGCCGTTCGCCGGCTGGGGCATCGACCGGTGGGAGGGCGACCGGATGAACCCCGCCGATCTTCCGGTTCAATACCGCCAGCTCGTGAGGTCTGATCCGGGTGGGGCCGCCTTCTCGATCCGCTCCAGGATCTTGGGAACATACATCGTGTTGTAGCGGAGCCGGGAGATGTAGTTGCCGTTCTCGTGGTCCCCGTTCCAGCAGTGCTCGGCGCGATCCCCGTAGTCCACTTCCCCCCCGTAGTAGGGATCCGTCGTACTCTCCAGGAACTCCTCCATCAGGTAGACGGCGTTGTTCAGGTACCAGTTGTCCATGTCGCCGACATAAATGTGGATCTTCCCCTCCAGCTTCGGTCCCAGCGTCTCCCAGTCCCGCTCGAGGATGTGGCGCAAGTCGTAGTTCTCGCGCCAGTACTCGGCCACTTCGGAGTCGATCTCTCCCGTCCGCTTGTCCCAGAGTCTCCTCGGATAGCCGTCTTCGCCCTGCTGCGAGTAAACGGCTTCCCAGATGTCGAACTGGTCTCCGGAGCGGTTCTTCGTTCCGAGCACCAACTCGAGGTGGTTGTACTCGGCAAGCGTCTGATCGATCTCGCCCAGCCAATTCCGGAGTACCGGTCGCTCGACGCGCTTGAAGGGTCCGTTCACGTAGGAGGCGTTCGGCTCATCGTAGATGTCCACGAGCGTATAGGCGCGGAAGTCGATGGGATCGGGGCAGGCGGCGAACGTGCCGTTGTACTCGTCGGGGTAGAAGACCTGGACGGCCAGCGCCTCCCAGCCACCCGTGGAGCCCCCGTACAGAAAACGGGCCCAACCCTCGCCTATCCCGCGGAATCGCTCCTCGACATACGGGATGAGCTCATAGGTGATGGCGTCGCCGTAGGGCCCGAGATTCGCCGAGTTCACAGCGTAGGAGTCGTCGAAGTAGGGATTGGCATGCTGGACCTCGATGATGATGAAGCGAGGGAAGTCTTCCGAGATCCAGGAGCGGTAAAAGTCGTACGCCTCCTGCTGGACGATCCGGTTGTAGCACTCGACGTCGAAACGCTCCGAGTACTCGCACTCGAGATCCGGGTCCGGGGGCTCGGTCCGGAATCCTCCGAAGTCCGATGGGAAGTGCCCATGGAAGACGACGAGCGGGTAGCGGGCATCCGGATTCTCGTCGAATCCCTCGGGAAGCAGCACGTGGGCACCCAGATACATCGGGCGCCCCCAGAACTCTGTAAGCAGGTCGCTTTGGATCCGCACGTGCTTGATGTATTCGGTGTCCTCGGGCTCCTCGATGGGCGGTATCACATGGTCGAGGGAGATCTCGATCGGCCGTGTGTCCGCGGGATCGACCCGGATCCGCCGAGCGGTGCTGTAGAGGTTGCCCGGCGCCCGGTTCCAGCGCTGCCCTTCTCCTCTGTCCATCGGAAGTTTCACGGTGTGGCCGGTCGCCAGATCGAAAGTCTGGTACTCGTGGAGGACCGCCTGCACCGTGTACTCACCGGGCGGGACGTCGGCCAGGCTTTCCTTCGGGAAGCCGAAGACGCCCGCGTCGATCACGACGCTCTCACCCGGAGCCAGCCCCTCGACGTCCACGCCGAAGACCTGGGCGGCGCTCAGCCCGGCGCCCACCTGGAATCGGGGCTCCGTCTCCTCGTCAGCCGCCAGAATCAGAATCACTCGACCGTCGATCGGGGCTTCGGCGACCGTCTCCGGCATGGAGATGGCGAAGGTAAGGGGTGCGTCTACGCCCGCTTGCTCATCGGCGCCGGGCGAGGCGCAGCCGGACACGCCAACCAGCACCGCCGGCACGAGAATCAGCGAAACGGAGCGGCGACGACGAGAATCGGGTGCGTGGGGCCTCATGTCGGTCGCCTCCTGGTGGGGTTAATCGGGTATGCGAAGGATCAAACTATGCCAGGTGAGCGTCAACAGGGTCGCCGAGTGACCGTTGGAAGCGGAAGAAGGGGCGGCTCTTGACGGAGCCACCCCTCTCTTCCCATGACACCCTAGACCTCTACACCCGACCGAGGCCGACACGGGGAAGGCTACTTCGGAGGACCCTCCAACGGAATCATGAGGTGGGCGTACGGCGTCTCGGCCCACATCACCCACGGCCCTCCATTGTATGGATCGGTCGAGATGCCTTCGAGTGCCGACTTGTCCGGGACCAGGATCATCAGGTGCGGACCCATGCCCTCCACCCAATCTTCGTCGGAGGTCTTCGCGGTAGCGTACGGATCGGTGTTACTTACCGGCGCGTCGCCGACCATCATGTACGCGATCCCCACCTGCTCGTAGCTCGGTTCCTGCTTCGTCATATAGGCCTGCAGGAAGTTCAGCCACGGCCCGTCCACACACCACGGATCCTCGCCCTCGGTGTTCTCTCGATCCGGAAGGCAGGCCCAACCGTTCGTGCCCTCGCGGATGACCTCCCCACTCCAGTCCAGGATCGTCGCTTCATTGGAGACGGAGGGAGGGGCGGCCTTCTCGGCGCTGGCTATCTTGGCGTCCTGGGCGTGAGCGCCAAGGGGCAGTGCTAGAAGAAGGGCGAGGACGGCGATCGAACTGCGTGGCATGGTCTGCCTCCTTGTGAGGGTCTCCCGGCCGATCGGTGTAACGGCGTCGAGGAGCCCCACGATATCGCGCCCCCCGCATCGATGCGCAACTGTACGGCCCCCCAAGGTTCCGATCACCGCTCACCGCAAGCCGGCACCCTACCCGCTCACGACGGGCCGATCGAAGCGCCTGCTGGAGCCTTCGCGGATGACGATCCGCGCCTATCTTGGCGTCGAGGCGACAATGGCATCCCACCGACCAGGACACGGCGATGATCCCCAGAGAAGCAGCACTGCTCCTGATCGACGTCCAGCAGGGCTTCGACGCGCCCGCGTGGGGCGAACGAAACAACCCGGACGCCGAACGCAACATCGCCCGGCTGCTGGAGGCGTGGCGAGAGGCGGGCTGGCCGATCGTGCACGTTCAGCACATCTCGGTGGAACCGGGATCGGTGCTCGGACCGGGCCAGCCGGGCGTCGAGCTCAAGCCCGAGGCGATGCCGAGGGCCGGGGAGACCCTGTTCCAGAAACACGTGAACAGCGCCTTTATCGGCACGGAGCTGGAGACGCACCTTCGGGAACGTGGCATCGAGGCTCTGGTCCTCGTCGGCCTGACGACCAACCACTGTGTGTCGACGACCGCCCGCATGGCCGGAAACCTGGGCTTCGATACCTACGTCGTCGACGACGCCACGGCCACGTTCGACCGGGTCGGGCACGATGGCCGGCGGTACGGCGCAGGGGAGGTGCACGCGATCTCGCTGGCCAGCCTACACGGCGAGTTCGCTACCGTCCTCGGCACCGACCAGGTGCTGGCGGCCGGACCACACGCTCCGCAAGACTGATCGTCTTGTGGCCCCGAACCTTCGGTGCCCTTATCTCGTAGGGTGATACGGGGAATGGGACGAGTCGACTGGAGCGTATCGTGAACGACTATCTGCCTGAGCTCTACACGGATCGGGATCTCACCCGCGCTCGCAGGCGTGGCAAAGTCGTCGGCTGGCTGCAGGGAGGCACGGCGGTCCTGCTGTTCGGAATCGGATACAGCCTGATAGGGACATGGCTTCCGACGCTCCTCGTACTCGGAGTGGTAGGCTTCGTCGTCTACAAGCTCGTTCGAGCATCCAAGGGAGGAGACGAATCCGTTTGAGAGTTGAGAGTGTTAGCGGGCGTGACCGCGTCGTGATGAGCCGCCCCAGCGTGGCGTCCTACGGAGCCATGGAGGAGCGACGCGAGACGGCTCTCGTGACCGGCGCGTCGGCCGGGATCGGCGCGGCGATCGCCCGGGAGCTGGCCCGACGCGGCTACGACCTGGTCCTCACGGCCCGTCGCGCGGAGCGCCTGAACGAGCTGGCCGCGGAGCTGGAATCGGAGTATGGCTCGCGAACCACGGTGATACCGGGCGACCTCGCCCGACCCGAAACGCCCGCTTCCATTGTGGCGGCACTCGAAGACAGAGGGCTGGAGGTGGATATGCTGGTCAACAACGCCGGGTACGGCGTGACCGGCGCATACCTTAGCCGGGACTGGCAGACCCACGAAGCTTTCCTCCAGGTGATGGTCCGGGCCGTAGCAGAGCTGACGTGGCGGCTGACCGGACCGATGCGGGCGCGCGGGCACGGGCGTGTAATCAACCTCGCTTCGCTTGCAGGCCTGCTGCCGGGCGCGGGTGGACACACGCTGTACGGGGCCGTCAAGGCGTGGATGGTCTCCTTCACCGAGTCGCTGGCGTTCGAGCTGGAAGAGCACGGAGTCACCGTGACGGCGGTCTGCCCCGGCTTCACGTACACCGAGTTTCACGATGTCAACCAGATGCGGGAGCAGGTCTCCCAGCTGCCGGAGTACATGTGGATGAGCGCCGAGAAAGTCGCCGTCCAGGCGCTGGATGCCGCGGAGAATGGGAAAAAGGTTTGGGTCAACGGCCGGTTCAACCGCTTCCTCGCCTGGCTGACGAGGCACCTGCCGCGATCCGTTGTATACCGCATGATGCTGAAGCGCGCCCGCAGCTTGCGGAACACGAACTGAGGCGTCGTGCCGGAGCGGTGGCTGGCGGTCCATCCGTGCGCAGACCGCGGTAGCGACCTGCCAGGAGGTGGGAGGCGGGTCCGGCCCGCCTCCCGGTCCGGCGCAGGCTTCAGCCGGAAAGAAGCTCGACCAGCTCGCCGAGCTCGGCATCCCAACCCTTGGAGTTCCCCTCTTGATCTTCCGGCCGGACGAAGCCCGACTCGCAGAGGTGAAGCGTCGTGCCGCCGTCGGGTCGGGGCTCGAGCACCCATTCGATCTGCGTGGTAACCCCTTCATCGAGCGGCGTCTCGGGGTCGCGCGCCCACCGCCAGACAAGTCGCCTCGGCCGCTCCGCCACTTCGATTTGAAAGGCGTAGGCGCCGTGGTTCTCCCAGAAGAAGGATCCCTGCGCCCCGGGGCCGTCCCCCTCCTGATCAACCCGGTCGGGGAACCAGCGGCCCAGCTCCGCGGGGTCGGTTAGGGCGCGCCACACGCCCTCCGGCGACGCGGCGAGCTCCAGCGTGCGCTCCACGCTCAAGGTGATCTCGGTGGAATCGGTCATCGTTCCTCCTCATCCGTGTCTAGGTGTCTCCTGAGTCGATCCAGACGCCGATCCCACTCGGCCTCGTACGGAGCGAGCCACCGGTGCAGCTCACGCAGCGGTTCCGGATCCAGCTCGTGGATTCGCTCCCGTCCCAGGCGGTGGATGCGTACCAAGCCGGCGACCGCTAACGCGTCGAGGTGCTTGGTCACCGCCTGCCGGGTCATCGGCAGGTCTTCCGCTACCTCGCTCAGCGACAGGGGGCCCCGGCGCCGGAGGCGCTCCAGGATCTCACGTCGCGTCGGATCGGCCAGCGCCTGGAACGGAGCACTCATGTCCCTAATATGCAACCATATGGTTGCATGTCAACCCTCCCGTCGAGAACCGAAGCAACGCGACCGGGTCCCACCCTCTATCTCATCGCTCAGATCGCCGACGACGGGAGAGCTGTAGACGAGCGGTTATTCGCTGGATGGGAAGGCGGCCTACGCGATCGTGTGCTGGGATCGGATGTGAAGCGCCCGGCCGCGCCAGGGGCAAGATCGCCCCCAACGCGCCGAGTCTCAGCGACGGCTACTGAGGTTGCTTGACGATGCGCAGATAGGGCTTCGGCGCATCCCATCCCTCGGGGAACCTCTCTCTCGCCTCGTCGTCGGAGAGGCCGGTTCCGATGATCACATCCTCTCCGTGCCTCCAGTTCACCGGAGTCGCCACGGCATGATTCGCGGTCAGCTGGAGGGAGTCCAGCGCGCGGAGAATCTCGTCGAAGTTGCGGCCGGTGCTGGGCGGATACGTGAGCGTGAGCTTGACCGCCTTGTCCGGGCCGATCACGAACACGGAGCGCACCGTGAACGTCTCGTCGGCGTTCGGGTGGATCATGTCGTAGAGCTCCGCCACGCTGCGGTCGGGGTCGGCGATCAGCGGATAGTTCGGCGCATGGCCCTGCGTCTCCGTGATGTCGTCCGACCATCGGAAGTGATCCTCCAGCGGATCCACGCTCAGACCGATGATCTTGCAGTTGCGCTTTTCGAACTCGGGTTTGAGGCTCGCCATGTAGCCGAGCTCCGTAGTGCAGACCGGGGTGAAGTCCGCAGGATGGGAAAAGAGGATCGCCCACGAGTCCCCGATCCAGTCGTGGAAGTTGATCGTGCCCTCGGTCGTTTCGGCCGTGAAGTCGGGCGCTGTATCGCCCAGTCTGATGGCCATCGTTCTCCTCCTGTCAGAATGCACTCGGAGCCAACGTATAAAACTGCAACAGAGCCGTTCCCGCGTCACGACCCTTCGACGTATGCGCCGACCTCGCCAACGGACACGGAGAGACCCTGCTGGCATGGAACTCGCCGATGATCTCGGGGTCCACAACTCTCGATTCCGAGCAGTGTCGCGGTTTTTCCAGCTGTGTGGCGGTCAAACCGGAGGATTGCATGGGGGTCATTCGCGCGGCGCGATCCGTCTCCGCATGGCAACTTGCGGCCATCTTTGCGGTGGCGGTCGAGTTCATTTCACCGGCCGTAGCCTCACCTCTACGGGCGCAGAGCGCACCGATAGCCTACGGCTCCGCCGTCTGCTCGATCCCGGATTCGGTGCACGGCAAGCTAGAGCGCATCGCCCGTCGTGTGCGAGGGAACGTTGGAATCGGGGCTATCCACCTCGAATCCGGGACGCGGCTCTCGTTGAACGGAGACCGCGCGTTTCCCATGGCGAGCGTCTCCAAGATCCCCATAGCGCTCGAGTTCCTGCGGCGGGTGGATGCCGGCGAGATATCGTTCCATGAGACGATCGTGGTTCCGCCCACCGACTTTCGACCGGGCAACAGCCCACTCGCGAAGTGGTCACGAGGCCGATCGGTGAGGCTGAGCATCGACAGCCTCTTCTCGCTCATGCTCGGCGTCTCCGACAATACCGCTACGGACGTGATCCTCCGGATGGCGGGCGGTCCCGAGGAAGCGACGCGGCGACTGCGCGAGTTGGGGGTCGAGGGCGTCAGGGTAGACCGGTCGGAAGCACGCACCTTCGCCGATCTCGTGGGCATCTCCGAGGACGTGCCCGAGAGCGAGCTTTACCGCGTCAACCACTTTCGGATGAGAGACGCCCTGCCGGTCGAGCATCGAGGGGCAGCCCGAGAACGCTACGGCCACGACCCTAGGGACACGGCCACACCGGAGGGGATGGCGGAGCTCCTTGCCCTGATCTACGACGGAGCGGGCTTGAGCGCCTCCTCTCACGAGTTGTTGCTCGATGTGATGACCCGGAGCCGTAGCGGCCGGCGCCGCCTCAGGGGCCTGCTCCCGTCGAGCACCAAGGTCGCTCACAAGACCGGTACGATGGCCGCGGCCATCAACGACGTGGGAATCATCACCCTGCCGAACGGCGCGGGCCATCTCGCCCTGGCCGTGTTCGTGAACACGCTCCACGCCACGACTTGGAGACGCGAGCGCACGATAGCCGAGGTCGCCCGCGTGCTACACGACTATTTCAGCGCCGCCTACCGCGTGCCGGAGTTCGGCACGCTTGTGGCGGAGTCGAGCCTGTACGAAATGACGCTCTTCGCCTGCTAACCGGGTAGCCGGCTCGCATCTCAGGTCTGCTCGACCGGAGCCGCGGCTCCTGAACACTCCTGCTGCCGGCAGATCGCCGGTCCCTCTACCGGCGAGAGCCGTTCGCCGTCAAGATTAGGGCGCGTGCCCGATCGTTCTGTTCCCCGTAGCCTCACATACAGGTCCGTCATGAAGACCCAGCGTGGATACCGTCTCGTTATCGTCGCAGCCGTAGCGCTCTCGAGTCTCGCCCTCGGGCCGAAGCCGCTGAATCCTCCCATGCTCGGCTTCACCCAGGAGACGGCGGCGCAGGAGCTCGAATTGGAACGCCGGTTCGACGCGCTCCTTCGCGCGGAAAACCTGCGGGAGTGGATGCAGCTGGCGACCGTCGAGCCGATCTACGTGGGTTCGCCTCACAACAAAAAGATGGCGGACTGGATGGTCGAGCGCTTTCGCTCCTGGGGGTATGAGGCGGACCTCTCCGAGTACCGGGTCCTCTTCCCCACCCCGAGGATCCGTGAGCTGGAGCTGCTCGAGCCGACCTCCTTCACGGCTCGCCTCCGAGAGCCGACCCTGGCCGAGGACCGGACATCCGGCATCGAGGAAGACCGGCTCCCGACCTACAACGCCTACTCGGCCGATGGAGACGTCACTGGCGAGCTGGTCTACGTGAACTACGGCATACCGGACGACTACGACGAGTTGGAGCGCCTCGGGATCGATGTTCGCGGCAAGCTGGTGATCGCCCGCTATGGCGGATCGTGGAGGGGCATCAAGCCCAAGGTCGCGCACGAGCATGGCGCACTCGGCGTGATCCTCTATTCCGACCCACGCGACGACGGCTACTATCAGGGCGACGTATATCCAGCAGGCCCGTTTCGGATGGATGGGGGCGTCCAGAGGGGCTCGGTCCTGGACATGCCTCAATATCCCGGCGACCCGCTGACGCCGGGCGTCGGTGCCACGGCGGAGGCGGAACGGCTCCGCCGCGAGGACGCACCGACGATCATGAAGATACCGGTGCTTCCGATCTCCTACTCGGACGCCTTGCCGTTCCTGGAGGCGCTCGACGGCCCGGTGGCGCCCGCAGAGTGGCGCGGCGCGCTGCCGATCACCTATCACCTCGGGCCCGGTCCCGCGCGAGCCCGCCTGCACGTCGACTTCGACTGGGAGCTGACGCCCGCCTACAACGTCATCGCCAGGGTCCGTGGCTCGGAGTTCCCCGATGAGTGGGTGGTGCGCGGCAACCATCGCGATGGCTGGGCGATCGGCGCAGGCGACCCGACCAGCGGGATGGTGGCCCTGCTGGAGGAAGCACGGGCCATCGGCGAACTGATGAAGACCGGCTGGCGACCGAAGCGGACGATCATCTACGCCGGCTGGGACGCCGAGGAGCCGGCTCTACTGGGCTCGACCGAATGGGCCGAGGATCACGGAGGGGAGCTCAGGGAGAAGGCAGCGGTCTATATCAACACGGACGGAAGCGGCCGCGGCTTCCTGAGCATGGGCGGATCGCACACGTTGGAGCCGTTCATCAACCAGGTGGCGAGGGACGTGCCAGATCCTCAAACCGGCGTGTCCGTGTGGGAGCGAGCCCGCGCGGCCCGTGCCGTACGCGGAAACGAGAAGACCAAGAAGGAGGCCCTCGATCGAGAGGACCTGCGCATCTCGCCGCTCGGCTCGGGATCGGACTACACGCCGTTCTTGCAGCACCTCGGGATCCCCTCTCTCAACCTCGGCTTCGGCGGTGAGAACCGAGGTGGGTCATATCACTCGATGTTCGACTCCTTTGATTACTACACACGCTTCGGTGATCCGGGCTTCGTCTACGGTGTGGCGCTCGCCAAGACCGCAGGGCGGACGACGCTGCGGTTCGCGAACGCCGACGTCCTGCCGTTCCAGTTCGGCAGCTTCGCCGAGAACGTGGGCCAGTACCTGGAGGAGGTGATCGAGCTCGCCGACGAGATGCGCGAGGAGACCGAACGGGAGAACCGTCTGATTCGCGAGCGGATGTACGAGCTCGCGGCGGACCCGACGAAGACGTATCACCCGCCGGAGTCACAGGAATCGGTGCCCTATTTGAACTTCGCACCGGTCAAGAACGCGTTCGCGGAGCTGGAAGGCGCCTCGGAATCCTATGATGAATCGCTGACGGAACGAATGGCCGGCGGCGGCCTGCCGGCGGCGCGCGCCGCAGAGCTGAACCGCGTGCTGATGAGCACGGAGCGGCTTATGACGCGCGACGAAGGTCTGCCGCGGCGTCCCTGGTTCCGCCACCAGATCTACGCGCCCGGGTTCTATACCGGATACGGCGTAAAGACTCTGCCAGGCATCAGGGAGGCGATCGAGGAGCGCAAATGGGACGAGGCGGCGGAGCAGATGGAGAACGCCGCGGCGGCGCTGGAGCGCGTGACCCGCGCGATCGAGCAGGCGACGGAGCTCCTGAAGGGGTGAGCACCTCGAGCTCCATCGGCGGAACGGAGCGTAATCTGACCCGAACGCTGATCCTCGGTGCCGGTTTCGGTGGCCTCACCGTCGCGACGGAGCTCCGACGGCTCCTGAGCGTGGAGCACGAGATCGTGCTGATCGACAAACGCCCTGACTTCCTGATGGGCCTTCGGAAGCTCTGGGCGCTCGTCGGGCTCGGCAGCCTCGAGGAAGGAAGCCGATCACGCGCCCGTCTGGACCAGCCGGGTATTCGGTTTGTCGAGCAAGAGATTCTGGCTATCCGCCCTGAAGGCCGGGCCGCGCAAACGAGCTCCGGCTGGAACACGGCGGATTACCTGGTTGTCGCCCTCGGTGCCGAGCCGCGTCCCGATCTGGTGCCCGGGCTCGTAGAGCACGCCCACAACGTATGGGACGCGAGAGCCGTCCCCGGGCTGATGGCAGCGCTGGAGCGGTTCGATGGGGGAAGAATCGCCATCGTGATCGCGGGCGTGCCCTACACCTGCCCGCCCGCGCCATACGAGTGCGCAATGCTGCTCGACGATCACCTCAGAGAGCTCGGTCTGCGCGACCGTACCGAGCTGGTGGTCACTACCGTTCAGCCGCTGCTGATGCCCAACGCGGGCGCGGAGGGATCCGAGTGGCTCGGTCGGCAGCTCGAGGCTCGAAGCATCGATCATCACACGCGCCGAAAGGTGGAGCGGGTGGAGGCGGATCGTGTGATCTACGCCGACGGCGAGCTGACCTTCGACCTGTTGATCGGCGTTCCGCCGCATCGGCCGCCCGCCGTGGTCACCCAGAGTGGGCTCACCGGTGAGGGGGTTTGGATCGCCGTCGATTCCGCGACGCTGAGAACGTCTCACGATCAGGTGTACGCGATCGGCGACGTGACGATGGTCAAGCTCGCCAACGGGCTGGCGCTCCCCAAGGCGGGGGTGATGGCCGAGCTGGAGGGTCGGATCGTGGCGGCGGCGATAGCCGCGGAGGTCAGCGGAGAAGACCCGCCGTCACCGTTCGACGGTCAGGGCTTCTGTTTCATGGAGATGGGGAAGACGAGCGCCACGCTGATCGAGGGTGAGTTCTTCGCCGCGCCGGAGCCGCGGATCCAGCTCCGTGACGTCTCGGAAACACATGCGCAGGAGAAGCACGCCTTCGAGGCCGAGCGGCTCGAGCGATGGTTCGGAACAGACTGAGACTTACCCGTCGTCTCGTAGGCGGTACTCCGCGCCGGCGACCTGACAGGCCGGGCCAGCCGCGACCGGACCCTAGATCCAGAAAACGATACCTCCGTTCACTCGAGGACGACGCGGGCGAAAAAGCCGCCGCTGGCGTAGACACCGCCCCGGACTCGAATCAGGACCCGATTGATGCCCTCTCGGAGAGGTAAGGCGTCGGTCGCAGGGTGGTCCGGATTTCGACCGAAATCGTGCCAGGCAAGGCGATCCCTGTACGAGTATCCCTTGAACTTGCCGTTCACCCAAAACGCCAGATGGTCGATCGAGCTGAACTCGAACCGGCCGGCTTTGGCCTCGGGGATCTCGATCGTCGTGAGGAAGTAGGCGACTGTGCGGCCGCCCAGGAAGTCGGTCACGCGACCCGTGACCACCGCACCGCGTGGATCGACGTCGAAATCGTGCCACGCGTGCTCGATGCCAGCTTCGATGACGGATCTCGAGCCGGGATCGGCAGCCTGTTCGAGTCCGGAGTCACTTCCCGCAAGAGGCCCCAGCACCTTCCAGCTCGTGACGAGCTGATCCGGACGGTACTCGATCCCGGGCGGCTGCCGAGCCCCCTGGTAGGTCAGTCTCGCGATCGCCGTCGCTCGCACGTTATCCAACCATGTCGAGCCTCCGACCACCCGTGGCTTGAACCCTGCCTGTCCATCGGCGTGCTCGTAAAGGTCGAAGGTGACCTTGGGCACAGTCATGTCACCCACGTAGAAGTGGCAGGTGTGGCCCACCACCTCGACCGCGAAGCTCTGCCACTCCCCGATGCGGATCGTGTCCCGGCCCGTCAGCGGGGTCCTGTACTCCTCGTATAGCATCCGGCTCGGGTTCCAGTCGCGGCGAGGATTCACCCGGATGTAGGTGCCGTTGCCTTTGATATAGATGCTCCCCAGGTCGACGCGGTCTCCACGCTGGGCGTAGTTGTAGATAAAACCCAGGTAGTTGTGAACGTCCTCCGGAAAGAGCACCTCACCCTCGATCCTGTAGCCGTGCCAGGACTCCGAGCCTCGAATGAGGGCGTGAAGCCTTGCGTGGGCCGGAGAGAGGAGGAGCACGCGGCCATGCGCAGGATCACCCGTTTCCAGTATGCGGACCGCTTCCGGGTCGCTGATGGCCCAACCGGCGAGATCCGACTCGAAGTCGTCGAAGAAGAGTTCCTCGGCTTGCTGTGCGGCGGAGGGCGTCACGGAGACGGCGATCAGAGCGAGGGCCGTTCTGATCGCCATCCGGTTGCGCCCCTGCAAGCCCGATCCGGGCGCCGCTACTCCGACGCTGGCGCCGGCACGTCCAGGTTCCAGATCGTGCTGGCGGCCCTCCATGCTCCGTCAGCGCCACGCTCGAAGATGATCATCCACTTACCGGGCACCGTCGCCGTCTCACCATCTTCGGCCGTGACGGTGAAGCTGTAGACGCCTCGCCCGACCGCCCAGTCGCCGGCGACCCTCACCTCATTCGTCTCGATCGCAAAGACGGGCGCTCCCTCTTCGGCGAACATCGCGTCGAACCAGGCACCCACGGCGGCGTGCCCGCTGATTGCCGGCTCGTTGGGCCCCATGTGGTTGGTGTCGTCGGTCATGAGGGCCAACATCGCCCCGGTATCTTCGGCGTTGAGGGCTGCGGCCCAGCTATCCATGACGCCTCGGATGGCCTCGACGTCAGCGGCGGTCGACACGGCTTCGCCTCCGGAAACCTCCGCCTGCTCGGCGCAGGCCACGGCGAGAAAGCAAACGAGAGATGCGACGTACAGCGGTGCGCGTGCGCTCATGGAACACCTCCGTCTCTTGTGCGCTTCGCCACGGCCGTGGCGGCTTACCCGCGGCCGCCCGACCAGCACGACTTTCAAGCTGGACCAGCCAGCTTTGGAGGGCAAGCTCCGAGCCCTCGTAGGGCCCGCCCCTCGCCCGCGTAAGACAAAGCCGATCCGACGCATCCTGTCACCGACCCTGGGGAGGACTTCGGTGAGCCTCGGCGAGCGCGAGAGACCTCGATGAGACTACCGCCCTACGAGACGACCAGGCTGGCCTTCTGGAGCGGAGATGACGTCGGTGTCTGGGTTCGAGCCGAGCTGCCGGGAAGTCGAGCCGAGCTGCAGGCGATCGGAGAGCACGTGGCACGGGCGGCGGCGAACCGGACCCACCGGGTCTTCGTCTGGCTATATGCCTCGGACATGGACACGAGCGGGCCCGCGCTCGCCCTCACGTTCGTGGAGGCCGGGAGATCCGAGCCGCTGACCTTCGTCGCCGAACCCTTGATGGCCTGGGCCTACTCCGGCGCCGGCCTCGGGCGCGCGTAGGTGTTGGTTCGAGGGGCGTGCCCGAGAGTCGCGTGCCGACCTCGAACCGCCAGAGGTCCCTGATCTCCTGAGATCTACTGATCCAGCGGGCCCAGGCTCTGTAGGGCGGCTCGCGCCCGCTCGACCAGCGGCTGGAGCTCGGGATCTGCATCGTCCCACATGTCCAGGAACGCGGCATAGGCGTTCCTCGCCTGCTCCGCATCGCCGAGCTCCTCATAGGCCTGACCGAGGTACAGGTGCGCCAGCGGCCAATACGCGCCACTGATCGACACGAAGGTGTTGAGCCACTCAATCGCATCGCGTGGCCGACCCAGCTCGAGATAGATCTGGCCGAGCCACCATCGGTGGGTCCAGAATGGGCTCCGCAACGCCTCGAAAGCGTCGGCGGCTTCCTCCAGCTGCCCCCGCTCCATCAGCCCGATGGCCTCGGCCGAGCGAAGCTGAAACCGCCGCCCGGATATCGCGGCCGAATCCCCCTCTGCTTCGGCCTCCTCGAGCCGCTGACGCATCCGCGAGAGGAGCGTCTCGTACTCGTCCCATTGGCCGCGGTCTAGCGCGTAGGCGGCCGCGAACAGGCTCGGCGTGTCGAGCGCGTCCTCGGGCAGACGCGCCGCCGCTTGCTCCAGTGTTTCGTCCGGGATCGGCAGTCCCAGGATCCGAGCGATAAAGGGACAGGCGAACGCCTGACCGGGCGTCATGCGCGGATCGCTCGCGTAGCCCACCAGCTTCTCCAAATGCCCGTGGCGCAGTGGTACGTGGAGACAAAGTCGCATATCGACCTGCCCGGAAGTCTGTGCCTCGCGAAGAAGGAACGCTTCGAACAGCTCCTCGGAACGCGAGCTCTGGACCAGCAGGCGCGGATACACGCCGAGAGTGCTCAAGGTATCGGCTGCAGCGGAGACGGAGGACGAGTCCCCGGCGCCGAACTCATGGCGCTGGATGATCCGGTGGACCCGGTCGTTGGGCGACCCTGGCCGAATCGCCCCGAAGGTCTCCACCAGGTGGGTCGCGCGCGCGCTGTCTCCGGCGACAAGGGAGAGCTGAAGCGGGTGAATCACGAAGGGAGCGAATCCGGGATCGAGCTCGACGGCCCGGTCCAGGGCACGCTGCCCCTCCTCGTGCCAACCCGGAACCTCACCCACACCCGCGTGAAGAAGGGCATCGCCGAGGATGTACCAAGCCTCCGCGTCGTCGGGATGTCGCTGCAGGTATGCACGCACCTCCGCGAGCACGTCGACGGATCCGTCCAGGTATCCCTCCATCGCTCGGGCGAACAGGGCCTCGCGCTCGGGCAGTCCATCCGTCAGGGCGGCCCGAAGATGACGCCGTGCCACCGCCGGATCGAACGTTGACCAGCCCTGGGCGAGGCCGAGCCGGTACTCGGCCAGGGCGAAAGTCGTGTCCTCGGCCACGGCGAGTTCGAACGCCGGGATCGCCGCGTCGAAATCTCCCCTTCGATACGACGTCTCGCCCCGTAGGTAGGCCTGAAGAGCCTCGATCGACGAGGTCGTCGCGGCGGCGAGGTCGAAGCCGGAGAACTCGCCCACGCCGACCTGCCCCAGCGCTCGCACGATGTCGACGGCCAGTTCGTCCACCAACTCCCATACGCCCTCGGGGTCTCCCTCGACGCGCACCCGACCCAGCGACGTTCCACCTCCCACTTCGTAGAGTGTTCCTTCGAGCCTCACGCTCGAGCCTAAGCTGACGGCCGACCCGACGAGCGCATAATTCCCGCCGCTCGCCGCCGCGACTTCCAGTGCCGTCTCCAACTCGGCCCGGCCGCCGGCCGCGACCCGCCGGTCCCACTGCGCCAGCACCGTGCCTGGAGCGATCGCTCTGAGTCCTCCGACCGCGTTGAGGTTGGAGTGCAGTAGGTGAACGATCCCTTCGGCCAGCGCGTCCACACCGGAACCCGAAACACTGAAGGGCAAAACGGCGATGCCGGGAACGGCCTCCGCCGCCACCGCCACGTCGACGCGCGCCGTCTGGCCGCGCCCGAAGACGAACCAGCCGATCGCCACCCCTCCCCACAGCAGCGCCGCCCCCATGGCTCCCAGAGCCGCGTTCCGCCAGGTAAGAAGGCGGTGCCCCGTTGTCTCTTCCAGAACAGGCTCCACGTCCTGCTCGGGCTCGGGAGGCGGCGGACGTGTCCCTTCCTGGATGAACGCCGTCGCGATGACGATCGGGAATCCGATGATGAGCAGAAATAGAGCGAAAGGCGGCGCCCAGTCGGGCAGGTTCAGCGCAGCGGCCAGCGTGTCGACCACCTGAAGCACCAACCAGCTACCGACGACGTAGATCCCCAAGACCTGCCAGAGGGAGCGGCGGTGCACCTCGTGGATCAGTCGTCTCAAACGTGACATCGCAATCCTGGGGGTCCTGCGTGCGTCTGCGGGGCCGAAAGCTAATCCAAACGATACGTCAGATCGACCCGGAACGTTCCCCTTTCCGGGCAGGTGAACCGCGGTTTAGACGCCCAGGAGGATCGCAGAGTTGCTCGGCCATCTGATCGATGAGGAGGGGCGATGCCGCTCGTCTCAGATCGTCACTCGAAGCGGGGTTCGCAGCAACAGCGTGAAGATCAGCATGAAGATCAGAAACGCGAGGAGCCAGTGCATCTCCCAACCCAGCACGGATACCCACAGGGCCGGATACTCGACGGTGATCGAGCGCAGCGAGGCCGTACGGGGAAGAGGTGGCTCTGCCGGGTAAACCAACTGCTCGAGGAAGCCGCTCGAGGCGCGAACCGGAGAGCGCCTCACGATGCCTGCGCTGGCGTCCACGACCTTCTCCAACGGCTCACCGTCCGCCGTTATGCGAACGGCATGCCTTCCAGGTGCCAGGACGCGAATTCGCCAATTCGCCTCGTCCCTGGAGGGGATCCAAAGCATAGGTGCGTCGACCGTGACGCCGGCAGTCGGCTCCAGGGAGAGCGGGGCGACGGCTGCCCCTTCGGCCAGGCGCGCCTTCACGATGGCTTGATCGCCCGGCTCCAGTCCGGCGTAGCCGAAGCGAAACTGAAGTTGCGCAACGACCAGGAAGAGGGGGATCAGCATCCAGAGCATCGGTGGAAGAGAGTGACCCAAGTAACCCAGGCTGTGCCTCAGAATGTCGAACTGCGCACGTCCGATGGTCCGAGCATCATCTCGAAACAGCCGGATCTCGTAGATGCCGGCGTGCATGAGCCGTTTGACGGAGGCCAACTTCTCCTGGTTCGAGGTCGCCTTGAAGACGATCAGCATTCCGATGCTGGTAGCGAGCGCCACGACCGCAAGGGTGAGAAGCGGCGGCAAGTCTCGAAACGGAGCGAAGAGCAGATCGAAGCCGCCGTTGAGCAGGCGGTTGAACCACGTCACGAAATGTAGCCCAACCCCTGGAGCCGCTTACGCACCTCCTCTTCCGAATCCGCGTCCTCCAAAACGGCCAGCTCTTTCTCCAGAGCATGCGTGATGAACTCCTCCACCGACGAGTAGCCTGCAATGTCGGCATAGCGCTTCACGCGCCGCAGCAATTCCTTGTCGAGCTTCACACTGGAGCCAAACACCGTCGCCTCTCCCGCTTCTGGGACCGCACCGTTTCCCTTCTCCGGCGCATCATTTCGTCTGCGATTCCTCGTCCCCCTTGTCGATGCCGAACTCGGCCAACAAGGCTCCCCTCAGCTCGCGAAGTGACCGTGCTTGCTGGACGAGGGGGCGATTCGAAAAGAGCACGCCCGGCACGGCCTCGTGATCCATGATGTGATCGCCACTCCACTTCTCGCGATTATCGACGATCACGTCGAGAGGAATCCTGCCGAGGGATGTGTCATCGGACGCCCTCACACCCTTGGCGTAGCCCACGATCAGGTCCGGCCCGGCCTCACGGGCCGGACCGTCGGTGTACGTACGATCGCGCCGATACACCTTGGTAATCGCCGGTTCGTTGGTGGCGGGATCGATGACGCCAAGTAGCCCGCGCTCGATTTCGTCGAGCAGCGCTTGCCGCTGATTCTCGGGCACGACTCCCAGAAGTTCTCTCCCACGCAGATTCACGTAGAGGCCGCTGAAGCCGAGCGCATAGGCCCGTGTCTGAGACCAGTCCACATTGCCGAAATAATCGGCCTCACCCTGGCGTGTCGGGTCGACAAGAGTC
>JARRMU010000003.1:0-39754 GCA_037385645.1 Gemmatimonadales bacterium | reverse complement strand
ATCCGATGATGCCGACGCGGATCACGTCCGGGTAGGTGCGGGTCTCGAGCTCCGAGAACACAGCCGCGCCCTCGTCCTCGATCCCCAATTCGTTCAGCAAACGGCGTCGCTCATCGGTGTCCAGTCCCCTGCGACGCAGCGCGGTGTACCCCAGCGCGCCGAACACCGGGACCGTGGCCAGGGCCTTCAGGACGTCCCGGCGGGCCATTCCGCCGGAGCCCGCTTTCAAGTCGCTGGAACGCGGCTCCGCGGGAGGCGGCCCTGAGGCTCGGCCGGCATCGGCCTCCGGCTCCGAAGGCCCGGCCGTCGGCTCGTCCGCCGAATCCTCGCCCTCACCGCCGACAGGCTCGTCGAAGACCTCTTCGCCGTCGTCTCGAATGTCATCGCTCATCGTTGGTCCTCCGCCGGGTTTGCGTGCGTCATGCGTAGGATTCCTGGACGGATCCGTGGGCGCGTGCCAACCGCAGCAGCCGATCCAATCCGACGATGTGCCCCGTGGGGAAGAACAGGGTCACCAGCAGCGCGCACAGCTCGATCAGCGTCTTGTTGATGATCAGGTAGGCGCCCTCTGCCGGAATCGTGTACACGAACCCGGGCCAGGGCGGAGTGGCGAGGTAGTACAGGAGGAGCATGAGGATCCCGAAGACCGTCGCCGTCCGCGTGAGACCACCCAGCATCAACCCGAGTCCGACGAGCATCAGCCCCCACACGTTCAGACCATCGACGAAAGCCAGCGTGCCGGGATTGGATGCCAGGTCCAGGAAAAGATCCGACATGAAGCCCTGCGAGCCTTCCAGGTAGCCGGCAGCCGTCCAATACGGATTGACGAGCTTGGACACGCCCTCGTAGAAGAAGTGCCAACCGATGGTGAAGCGCAGCGCCACCAGGGCGGTCAGTTGGACGGCCGAATATTCCGATCTCATCTCAAACCTTCCTGTTGAGAAACCGCTCTCGGCCGGTCCAGCCGGCCGAGAGCGCCGGGTAGCCTGCAGCGTCGATGACCATGCACTCGAACCCGGGCACGGCGTCGATAAAGCGCACCCCCTCCCGCGGGGACATCAGTAGCGCGGCCGTCGCCAGCGCATCGGAGGCAAATGCCGTGGGACCCGTGACCGTCACGCTCAGGACGTCGTCGGGTGAGCGGCCCGTGCGGGGGCTTACGATGTGGTGCCACGATCCGTCCGGGTCGAAACGGGCCTCGTAGCCGCCCGAGGTCGCGACGGCTCCCTCCGTCATCCGCAAAGCCGAGGGGAGAATCTCGCCGTGCCGCGGATCGCGCACGGCCACCACCCACGGGAGGGCGTCCTCCCGCAGGCCAGCGGCACGGATGTCTCCTCCCGCGTCGATCAGGAAGCGATCGATTCCATGCGCTTCGAGCACCGCGGCCATCGCATCCACGATGTAGCCCTTGGCGATCCCGTCGAGCGTGATGCCCATCCCGTCCCGCTCGAAGGCGATCCGTGCGGCGGAGACACGCAGGGCATCCGCTCCGACCGTCTCGAGCGTATCTCGCCAGACGACGGGTTCCGGGGAGCCCCCGGCTTGCTTCAGGAGGTCCACGAGCGGCTGGACCGTGACGTCGAAGGCGCCGCCGCTGGCCTCGTGGACCGCGGCCGACCGATCGAGCAACATCGTCAGCTCCGGCGGCGGATCGCGGAGCCTTCCCTCCGCGTTGAGCACACCCACGGCGGAGACGGAGTCGAACCGATTGAGAAGCGCGATCAGGCGATCCATCTCCTCGAACGCGCGGCCGGCCGCATCCTCCAACAGGCAGCGGGAGTGGTGGATGGCGGCGACCGACACGCGGGTGCTCATGGCCCGCCTATCGAGCACGAGCTTATGGTCGCCGGACGGTAGGATCGTGTCCTCGATACGCTCCGGTCCGGGTCTGGCGGGCTCGAATCCCATGTCGAGCAGCACCGCCATCGTCGCAGGGTCGCGTTTCCTGTGCGCGGGTCTCACGTCATCGGACCTCCAGCGAGACATGACCGGATCACCCCAGTCTAAGGACCCTAGATCGTCTCGGCACTAGCGGTCTGTGTCCGAGGACCCTGAGGTCCTCCGCCGTGGTCAGCGCCTGCCAGCTGGAACGGCGTTGGAACCCCGGATGCGGCTGTGGGCCACGAAGGCGTCAGTCCGGTCGGCGCAGAGCCCGCGCTCTCATGGCTGCTCCTCGATCCACAGGTGCCCGGCGGACCAGATGGGATTGGCGCGAAAAGGGGAAGACAAGCCTTGGACGCGCTGATGCGCGATGTACATCTCCGTTCCGAAGCTCAGGAACGTGACCGGCTGCTGGTCTTGGACGATCGGCGCCAGCTCGCGATATATGGAGTCGAGAGCGGCGGGCGTGGACGCTTCCAACGCCCCGTTCACCAGCTCCAGCACCCGCTCGTCGTGCCAGCCGATCACCGAGTTCTCTCCGAAGACCACCCGCAGACCCGCGTCGGGGTCGTCCGGCGACACCCAGAGGCTGCCGATAGCGACCTGGAAATCGCCCGCGGATATACGTTCCCGGAGCGTGGCGAACTCGAGCGGCACGATCTCCGCGCGAAGTCCGACCCCGGCGAGGGCGCGCTGGACGTACACCGCCGCGGGCAGGTACCGGTTCTGGACGATCACCCGAAACGTGAAGGCCTCGCCGTCCCGCTCGCGCAGCCCATCGCCGTCCGGATCGCGCCACCCGGCGTCGCTCAACAACCTCTTCGAAAGCGCGGGATCGTAGACCAGTGGTTCGGGGAGCTCCCGCTTCCAGTACTGCGACTCGGTGAACGGTACATCCACGATCGGCAGCTCCGGCCACTGATGGAGCAGGCGCCGCAGTTCCCGACGATCGATCGCGTGTGTGATGGCGCGCCTCACCTTCGCATCGCTGAACCGAGGATCGCGGTGGTCGTAGTACAGCGCGAGGACGGCGCTGATGTCATCCCAGGCCTCGTAGTAGACACGGAAGCGCGGATCGTCTTCGATCGCGTCCAGGGCCGACCGGTTCTCGAGGTTCATGGCATCCACGTTTCCGGCCAAGAGCTCGGTGATCGACTCCGGACCGAACTTGACCACCATCCGGTCGATCTGTGGTCGGCCGAGATAGAAATCCGGGTTCGCCTCGAACTCGACCATCGTCCGGGGCAAGTGGCGCACGTAGCGAAAAGGCCCGTTCCCCACCGGCCGCTTCCAGAAATCCCACTCCTCGAACTCCGCCGGATCGAGGTTCTCGAGCAGGTGCGCGGGATAGAAGACCGTCCAGTAGCCCGGGTACCAGTAGGTGTGCCAGGCGTTACCCGGCTTGTACGTGAGGATGAAGGTGCTGTCGTCCAGCACCTCGACGGACTCGATGGGGTTCAGCGGATAGAGGACCTCCGGGTGGTTCCAGAGATCGACCGTGAACTCGATGTCATGGGCCGTCACCGGGACCCCGTCGTGCCATCTCACATCGGTCCGGAGGTGGATGGTCCACTCGCGGTAGTCCGACGAGTGCTCCCAGCTCTTCGCCAGGCGGCCTTCGAGCACCCCGTCTTCGGCCGGCGTCGCGAGCTCCAGGAACACGAGGAACTTCCCCACTCCGTCCCGACTCATCCGTGGGCCCCAGTCCGCCCACCAGACGAGGGCCGTGTACGTGTCCGGATCTTCGACCAGGGCGTCGCGATCGCGCGCGCACGCCACGGCTGCCAGCACCAGGCTTCCGCACAGGATCACCGCCGACCGTCGGGATCGGACGGTCATCCGATCCCCGCCATCAGCCAGCATGTGCTTGCCATAGCGTAGGATACTGGGAACCGGCACATGAAGACCTCTTGGCCAAGTTTGCGTCGATATCCGCGCCGCACTCAGACAGGAACTCCCGCAGCAGGGATCGCAGGCCAGTTCGGCGGCTGGGCCGACCCACTAGCTTCAAGAACCGTTACGGCCATCGTTGCCGCAACCCTCGCTCCCTTCCCATCCATACAGTTGCGTACGGTTGGGTCTGTCCGGTAGCCTGCATCATCCCGCCTCCCGGGCGTACAACGAGGCCGTGACGCCTCTACCCAATAGATCGGTCGACTCCCCAAGCAGAGATGTACGTCCGCAGGAGGTTACGATGTACCACAGGTATCTCCCCGCTCTCGCTGCGCTTCTCCTCGCCGCTGCTGCACCGCCCATGATCACGGCACAAGAAGCGCAATACGCGTCGCCCGAAGCGCAGAATCAGATCAAGAGCGCCATGAGCGCTGCGCCAACCTCCATTTCGGCCGACGCCACGGTCGTGGATTGGAACATGAACGTGCTGCGCGAGGGCACGAACGAATGGACCTGTCTTCCCGATTTGGCAGCCACTCCGGGCACCGATCCATGGTGCGTTACCGACGCGTGGATGGATTTCTTGCACGCCTACGTGAACCACACGGAGCCCACGTACACCGAGATCGGCTTCGCCTACATGCTCCAGGGCGACACGCCGGTCAGCAACAGCGATCCGTACGCGACGGAGCCTACCGGGCCGGAGGATTGGGTCACCGACCTGGGGCCGCACCTCATGATCGTCGTGCCGGACCAGGAGCTGCTGGCGAACATCTCTACGGATCACCTGAACGGCGGGCCGTGGATCATGTGGTCGAACACACCGTACGCTCACATCATGATTCCGCTGGAAAGCAGAGGCCGCTGACCACACCCACGCAGCAGTAGGCTGGAAAGGGGCGGTTCCTTCGGGGCCGCCCCCTCTCGCGTTCTTGGCGACAGCGAAGTCCTGTCCACCCGCCGAGAGCGAAATCCCGTCCACCCGCCGAGATCGCTCGGCGTAGCCGTTGGCGACCCTCCTGATCCAGTCCTCACCAGGGCCGGTACTCGACCCTCGCAGAGCGCTGCTGCCCGTGCAAACGGGAAGGGCGTCGCGGGGCGGTAAGATCGAGGGTGAAAGGCCGTAACGTCTTGTAGTCATTAATTCTACCGAACTCATGACCCTCTCCCATTCTGGACGGCTTGCGACTTGCCGAGTGAGCAGGACGGACGATGGCCAAGGCGCCTGTTGGACGAACCCGAGCTGCTCGAGGGCAGGAGCATGACAAGGCACGTTACGCAGCACCCCGAAAAGGCTACGCATCGACGAACGCACCCCGAGCGCGGGTCTGCGCTGGTGATGGTGCTGGTTGGCATCCCCATGCTCATCGGGATGGTCGCGCTGGCCGTGGATCTTGGCATGATGCTCGGCGCGAGAACTGATTCGCAGCGGGTGGCGGACGCCGCGGCACTCGCCGGCGCCGGGTCCTTCATCACGCAACCCGATGACGAGGCGCGGGCTCGTCAATGGGCCCTCGACTACGCGGCGAAGAACACCGTGAGCGGCGCGATGGCGGACGTACGGCCGGAAGACGTGGACGTGCTCCTGGACGAGCACAAGGTGCGCGTCCGCGTGAGAAACACCGGCGCTCGCGGCAACGCCATTCGGACCATCTTTGCCCGGGTCCTCGGTTGGGATGAAGTGGACGTCGTGACGGTCGCTGCAGCAGAAGCCGTTGCAGCAAGTGGGGGCGTCTGTCCGCTTCCCATTGCGATCCCCGATCGGTGGCTGGACAACCCTGGCGGCCCGAATCCGAGCGACGGACGCTTCGACCTCAAAGATGGGGACAAGTACGAGCCGTACTACGATCCCGCCGACAATCCTCCGATGAAGCCCGTGGGAGGGCAGTGTGCCAGATATGGCCAGCCGTGCAGCGTGCCGCCCGGGGTGGGTCCCGACGGGTACTCCGGCGACGAATACACCGGCTTTCTCGGTGACGCCGCGGGAGCCAACCTCGGCGATGTCATCGAGGTCAAGACGCAGTCGGGACCGCCCAACATCGGAACAGGCGGGAAGAAGGGCGGAAATAAGGGTGATGCGGGCGAGACCGATCCGCTCATCGGCGACGGGAGCGTCGAGTACTACAACGCGAGCCCGTGCGTCGACAGCGACGGGTGGCGATGCTGGTACCTTCCCGATGGATCCACCGGTGCGGCCAACCTGATCGCTTGGGTCAGCGGCTGTCCCGACAACAGCGTCGTGATCGACGTGGGGGAAGAGATAAAACCGGAGACCGGACAGGTCCAAGCCACGGTCATTCAAGCGTTCAAGAATCTGGTGGATGACTATGGCGGTGATGGTTGGACATGGGACGCGTTCAACGAGTGCATGGCCAACGGCAACGGATGCATGGATGTGGGGAGCGAAGACTTCCGCAAGAGACACCGGGCGATACCGGTGATCGATCCGACGACGTCTACCACAAGTACTGACCCGGCGGAGGTCATTCGCTGGGAATGTGCCTTCATCGAGAAGGCGGCTGAGACCTACTGGAGGAACCCGGGAACACCGACGCGAAACGGCGAGGGACAGCCGGGCCGTTGGAACGTATACATCCGGTTCGCCAGGTGCCCGGGCGGCGCGAATGGAGGGGTGGATACCGGATCGACCCTGAAGACCCTGCGCCTGGTTGAGTGACCGGCCAACCACTGCTTGGGTGTCGAGGAGGAGTCCCGTGAGCAACGCGCGGGGGAAGCAGGGTGGGGCATATGACCCACTGCCCAGCGAGAGGGTGTTCCGAGGACTGGCAGGTTTTCTGGCGGTCACAACGATCGTCGTCGGAGTATCAGCCTGGCTCGGCGCAGACCTCCCGGTCCGCTACCCAGGGCCACTGACGGGCATAACCGCGCTATCCGCAGGGACCTGCATCCTGGTCGGGGTTTGGGCGTTCAGCCGCTCACCGCTCGTCGGCGGCCTGTTCATCCTCCCAGTGGCCGTTCCCTTGGCCGTGTTGCTTGCCTGGGCCGTCGTTCCTCCCGTCGTGGTGTTGCTGATGCTCCTCTCCTGGGCCAGAACGCGGTGGGTTGCCACGCACCTCGGGTAAGAAAGGTCTCTCCTGAGCACCCGCAAGAGAAGCGAGCCCTGCAAGACGAAGCGAGCCGCGATCAACCGCCCCCGTGGTCCTCCTCGGCACCTGCTTCGCCTCCCTCCACCTCGGCCCGCGTGCGCACCCCGCTCTCGTCGAAGCTCTCGACATGGATCGGGAGGTCGGTCGCGACCGGCACGTCGTTCAGCATGTTGACCATCCCGGTCCCGAGCAGCTCGAAGTCGGCGTCGTAGACGCCCGAGCCGTAGGCGACGGTGCCGCTGCCGATCCAGTCCCCCTGATCTTCGAAGATGTCCAGCAATCGGAGCTTCCCGGCCAGGGAATCTCGAACGCTGCTGTTCGAGGCGGGATCGATCCAAAACAGATCGTCCGGCTCTTCGACGATCTGGAAGCGCTTCCCGTCGCCCGCGAGAGGGGCTCGCGCGTACTTCGGCCGCCGGAGCCCGATTCGCCATCGGGACGTCTTGAAGACCTGCGGCATCATCGTCCGGTAGAGCTCGACGATTCGCTCGACCGGATAGCCCACGGCAAGCGCGGCCGCGATGATGGCGCCCGTCGACGTGCCGCCGATGAGATCGAAGTAGTCGCAGAGCCGAAACTCGGGATCACCGCCGCAGCGCTCTCGAAGCAGGTGCTCGACGCGCCGGAGGTAGGCGAGCGCCACGATCCCGCGCACGCCACCCCCGTCGAGCGCGAGAAGGCGCTTGGGCCCCGGCCCGAAGAGATGGTCATCCCGGGTCTTCTGTCTCATCGGCCCTCCGAGGTGCTCAGGAGCGTATCGGCAGGGAGAATCAGCTGAGGAAAGTAAGACGGCATCCGCGCGGCCGGCAGCGGGCGCTGGTTCGTGGGCCGCGCCGGATCCTACTCGATGGCTTCAGCGTCCAGCCAGGGCGGCAGGACCTTGACGAGGATCCAAAGGATGACGAGCGGCAGAAACAGCAGTACGCTGGCCATGAGCAGCCCCTCGGTCCCGAACAAGAGGGGCTTGTAGACCGTCAACCCGCGCAGGCTCTTGGAGAACAGCTGTCCACCGAGGACCACGTTCCACCGGATGCTGAAGATCCCGATCTGCACGAGGGTCGCGCAGGCGAGGTAGATGAGACGCCTCAGCTCGCCAGGGGTCCTGGACACCCCTCTGTCCGACAGCGCCGGCGAGACCGTACCCAGCAGGATCAACGGGACGAGCGTCCCCAGCACGACCTGGAGCACGATCAAGCTGATGAACAGCCGGCCCTGAATCATCTGGGAGAGGATCTCGATCGATTCCTCGGATTCGTAGAGGCGGTGGATGAAATCGAGCATCTCCAGCGAGAAGTCGACGATCATCGCGTAGAACAGGAACGCGGCCAGCTTGTCCGCACACCGCATGTCCACCGGCTTCGACCTGAACAGGCTGGCGGCCACGTAGAGGAACAGGACGAGCGCGATGCCCGAAACGATGGCGGAGAACAGGAACACCACCGGCATCAGCACGCTGCTCCACCACGGGTTCGCCTTCACCGACCCGAAGATGAAGCCGACGTACCCGTGCAAGAGAAACGCGGAGGGGATGCCGATGATCGTGATCCACCGCCCGGCGGTGTCATCGAAGCGCAACGCCTCCTCCGACAGGTCCGTGGCTCCCAGCGTGAGCACGTAGTGAAGCCACTTCTTCGGGCCACGCTCGCTCCGGGCCCATAGCACCAGGTCCTTCCGGTACTCGAACCAGATCTCGAGCAGGAGCACCACCGTCAGGTACCAGGCATACACGAAGCCGAACATCGCCATCGCGGACTTGCGGTTCGGCGTGAGGAAGATCTCGTACGAGCGCAGCGGGTGGCCGAGGTGGGCGAGGAGCGGGAGAGGAGCAACGAGAAGAAACGCGAGCGCGGTGAGCAACGCCAGGCGGTAGGTCGGCTGCACCTCCTTGACGTTGAACACTCGTTCGAGCGAGGCGAGGATGAACGCTCCGGCCACGAGGCCCGTGATGTAGGGATACAGGACGACCAGCAGGCCCCAGTGCAGCTCGAACTCGTTCGGATAAATGTAACCCTGCATCGCGGCTATCTCACCTCGCCGTCGAGGTTCGCGTAGTAGACTCGCGGCTTGGTGTTCATGTGGGGCTTGAGGACTTGGATCTCGTTGAGGCGCATGAACCTGGCCAGCGGCGTCGCCCGGTGCTCCACCTCACCGAACACCCTGGCGCCGGTCGGACACACCTCGACGCACGCCGGCACGAGGCCCTCGACGAGCCGGTGGTAGCAGAGGGTGCACTTGGCCGCCACGTGCTTCTCCGGGTGGAACCAGCGTGCGCCGTAGGGGCAGGCCTGGATGCAGTAGCGGCATCCGATGCAGTACTCCTCGTCCACCAGGACCGCGCCGTCCTCCGTGGTGAACGTCGCGCCCACGGGACAGACCTGCACGCAGGGCGGATCTTCACAGTGGTTGCAGAGCTTGGGGACGAAGAACGTCCGCTGGATCTCTCCCTCGCTCTGTGCGCGCGGGAAGCCGTCGAGCCCGCCGTTGGGGCTGTCGACGACCACCTCTCCGTCGGTCTGGATCACGTAGCGCTCGATCCAGGTGTTGAAGTAGTAGGGCTCGAGGGGCACGTCGTTTTCCGTCTTGCAGGCCTTCGCGCACATGCCGCAGCCGATGCACCGCTCCACGTCCACCCCCATCCCGTAGTAGTGCTCGCTCGGCTCGTATCCCTCCTGTCTCGCTTCGCCCGCCGCCAGGTCCTGGATGCGGACCACTCCCAGCAGGATCGGGACGCCGAGACCGGCCCTCAGGGCCTGCTCGAGGAACTCCCGCCGGTCCACCTCGTGCTCGACGGGCGGGCCGCAGCCAGCCTCCACGCGACCTCCCTCCCCGGCCATCAGCCCGTCTCCGGATAGTGGGGGTAGTGGCACTGCCAGCACCGGTAGTCTTCGCCGTGCGTAGCCAGGTCGATCCTGGGAATCGTTTCCGGACTGTCGGCATCCTCGTCATGGCAGGTGCCGCAGAAGCTTCGGTCCACAGGCTTCCCGGGCCGCACCAGCCGCGGCATGATCTTGTGCTCCTCCTCCGTGGCGTGGCAGGTGGTACAGGCAAGCGTCACGTGGTGCGACACCGCCTTTTGCCGCGCGATCTGTCCGTGGCACGCCCCACACTCCTCGGGCACCTCGGGCGGTTCGGGCGCATGGGGATCGTGACACGACATGCAGGGCTCGAGGGGGTTGTGTATGACGGGATCGATCTGCGGAAAGCCGGTCGGGCGGGACGGGTCGTATCTGTGGCACAGGGGGCAGAAGCCGCGCTCTCGAGGTGCGGGGAGCTCTACCTCGTCGGGGTACTCCGCGTGCTCCGCGCCGGGGCCGTGGCACACCTCGCACGCCACTCCGCTGTGGTGCGACGCCAGCCTCTTCTCCGCGATATCATCATGGCAGTCCGCACACTCCCGATGCCCGGCATAGCTCTTCTCCCGGGCCACGATCGCGGTGACGGCGGCCGCCCGATAATGACCGACATCCCCGAAGGTGTCGGGGACCAGGTACTGCCGCGCAACTACAAACCCCACCGCCAGCACGGCGAACAGCACAACCAGGCGAGGAACCTGCTGAGGCATGTAATCGGCTCGGCTGAGAAGCTGGGCGAAGGGTCACGCTCCGCGATCCCTCGACCCGTTGCGCGCGTCCAATCCTCAACAAGGTAGGAGGCGGCGCCTTGAGACGTCTGTAAGAGGAAAGGTTTCCTGACAAGTGGGGAGGATCACCACGCGAAATGTGGGAGGAACTCCTACAGTCAACGGCTAGAGGGACTCTCTTGCGAGCCTCTCCGCTCTCCGTTTGATGCCGAGCAGGCACTTCCGCATCATCACGAGCTCGACCACGTCCGTCAGCAGCATCGGGACGATGCTCGGGCGCGCCCACTTGTAGGTGACGCGTAGCCGGCTCACCAAGCGTGTACGGCCCGCGTCTTCCTCGTAGAGGCCCCATGCCCAGGTGGCGTCCTCCCACTGACCCTTCTCCCGAAACACCCACAGCATCGAATGGGGAGGGTCCATCTCCAGTACTTCCGCATACGCGCTCGCTGCCATCGGAACGCGATCGCCTACTCTCAAGCTCTGGTACTCGGGGATGATCTGGTCCGCGCTCGGGATCCCGTCGTTGTCGATCCGGTCGTAGCTGTAGAAGCCCCCTCGCCCGTAACCCATCTGAACCAGCCACGGCCAGATCTGCTCCGGGCCCGCCTCTACGGTTACGGCACGCGTCGCGTTGAACGAAGGATTCGAGTGGATCCCGTCGCCCGGCATGGGACGACGCACCTCATCGTCCGTGGCGCCCCAGGTCAGGTGCCAGGGACGGATCGCCAAAAGGTAGGCTCCAGCGAGCGCCAGAACGGCCATGGCGCCGCCGAGCAAGAACCTCCCGAGTCCCGCATGTTTCACGGACGCACTCGTCACGGATGGACGGGCTCAAGCAGCGGCGCTGCCGTCCTCTCGACGCTGCGCTCGGGGACGTGCATGTGCCACCAGTCGGCGGCGCGCTCCGTCGTCCAGGGCTCAGCCAGGTCGATCCCCTCGAGCGCGCGCAGGAGATCCTCGCATGTTGGCGGCCGACTGGCGGGGTCCTTGGCAAGACATGCCAGAATGAGCTCCTCCAGATCAGCGGGGATCGGCAGCTCTGAGATCGAGCTCGGGGACCGTGCGGGCACGTTCACGTGGGCGAGGATCGTGGCCAGCGCCGTATCTTCCTCGAACACGCAGCGGCCGGTGAGCAACTTGTAGGACACGCAGGCAAGGGCGTAGATGTCCGCCCGGCCGTCGATCCTCTCAGCGCCCATCGCGATCTCGGGAGCCAGGTAGCTGGGCGTTCCTGCGAGCAACCCCGTTCTCGTCAGCGCGACGCCACCGGGCACATCGAGAGTGGGGTGCTTCACGAGCCCGAAATCCAGCACCTTCACGAAATCGGGCTCGAAGGCGTATTGGCACAGGTAGAGGTTGGCCGGCTTGATGTCCCTGTGAACGAGACCCCGTTGATGCGCCTCGCCGAGCGACAGACACGCTTGCCGTAGGATGTGCACGACGCGCTCGGCCGGAAGTGGACCGAACCGCTCCACGAGGGATTCCAGGTCGATACCGTCGAGGAGCTCCATCACGTAGTAGAACGTCCCGTCGTCGCTAACGCCGAAGTCGTACAGTGCGACCGTGTGGGCCGACTGCAGGGATGCGGTGGCCTGTGCTTCCCGCTCGAAGCGCGCCAGCGCGTTTGCCGCTCCTCCCGGCTCCGCTTCTAGCGTCCCACCAAGGATGAGCTTGATGGCGGCCGGTCGCGCGAGCAGGTTATGACGTGCTTTCCAGACCTCACCCATCCCTCCCCGCCCGATGAGCTCCAGCAAGCGGTAGCTGCCCATCTCCTGGGCGCGAAGGACTTCCTTACCCAACCCGTAGATGATTCGCGCGGCGATATAGGATACCACCACCATCATCGCGTAGGGCAGGACGAAGACGAACAGAAAGCGCTGTGGCTCCAAGACCGGCGCGTCACCGAAGCGGGTGAGCAGCGCGACCGTGATCGGCACCGCAGAGCCCGACAGCGTGAGCGCGATCAGCGCGTGACGAGGCCTGGCAGGCACGAGGACGGCGAAGAACATCATCCAAATCGCAACCGTGGAGAGGCCGACCAGGTCGTCCGTGATCTGCTCGGCTCCCACGCCGCGGAAGGCGCCGTAGTACTCGGAGATCGGTATACAGAAGCTGATGACCACCTGGTAGACGAGACCGAGCGTGATCACGCCCGCCGGGGACAGCCAGGAACTGCGGATGAGACCGAGGACCACGAGCGACGCCACGATCATCGTCACATCGGGACCGTACTGCAGCGCGTCTGCGAACTCGGACGGGAGGTCGCCTTCGATCCAGTTGGTCCCGAGCCAGCCGATCGCGAGGGAGACGATGAGGACCACACAGACGGCCTGAAGGCGCTTCGAGGCGTTTCGCAGCAGGGAGAGCGGCAGTTGCGTCGACGAGCGGGTGGGCGTGTCAGACGGACGGGACCGCCCGTCACTCTTCGTCAAGAGAAGATCGTCCGGGACGCTCATGTGGACGTTCTCGGTGGTTGGTCGCGGTCAACTCAGCCCTTAGTAGCCTAATGCCGTGGCTTCACATCGTCTGTCGGGAGAAGCTTGCGGTGTCTCGTGGGGAAGATCGCCGGGAATTCGGACGTCGCCGCTTGCCCGAAGTCCTCTCCAGACCCTGCGTCGCCTGTTAGCGGCCGGGCGTCGCGAGCTACTCCACCGGCTCGGCTCTAGCGCACGACGGGAAGCACGATCCCCGACGGATGAGCGCCGCTGCGGTAGATCCGGTAGGTGGAGGCCACCTCGGGCAGCTCCAGATTGTCGGCGTCCGCGCCCATGATCGTCACCCGGAGCCGGTGACCGGCATTGAAGACGGTCGCCGTGGGGAAAAGATCCATGACCAACTCGGCGGGCTTCCCGGCCGGCAGTGGCTCCCTGTCTTCACGGAAGCTGCGCTGGAACGGCAGGCCCAGGTTGTTCTCCCACGGCGCCTTCCCCAACCGTCGGTGCGAGGCGCGGAGCACGCCCTCGGTCACGTAGTGCGCCACCCCCTCTTCGTCCACCTCCTCCAGCAGCACGACGACCGTACCGTCGTTCGTCGACGACGTCATCCAGAGGTGGACGATCGGATGGCCGGTGACGGTCAGGTCCTTCTCCAGCGGAGGCGTGGTGTAGGTGAGGCTCTTGCGGTCGTTGGGCGCCAGATCCCCGTAGATCATCAGAGGTGCTCCCCCGACCGCGTTGTCCCACCGAGTGGTCGTCCCGGTCGTCGTGGTGAGGTCCACCTCGTAGGCGTCGAAGGCCGCGTCCCCGTCGGTGCGGCGTCCCGGCGGTTCCGCCGACGTCTCGGTCGAGAGCACGCCGTCGTTGACGGACTCGATGCTCCCTGACGGTCCCTCGTCGAAGTAGAACCACTTCTCCTCGATCCCGCGGATCGGCCAGACGTCGGTCGACTCCCAGCTCCAGTCGCCGGGATCGTTCATCACGGCGTAGTAGAGCGGGGGCTCGTCCATGATCCCGTTGTCGATCCCCTTGAGCCAGTAGTCGAACCACCGGAGCTGCTCGATCGCCGTCAGACGGGCCCGTTCGGCCATGAGCGCGCTGTCCGGCATGGCCCCGTGGGACCAGGCACCGATCCCCAGCCTCTGGGGTCCCTCGTAGTTGGCCCAGTAGAGGAGCGCGTCGAGGACGAAGATGTCGTACCACGCGTTCCAGTGGTACGCGGGCACCCGAGCCGCTTCGAGCTCCTCGAGGACGCCGGTCGGGCCGTGCTCCAACCAGGTGAGCGCGGGGACATCGTAGTCCCGGAATCTCCCCGCCCCGTACTCCTTCGTCACATCCCAGTTGTTCTCGTGCTCCGCGATCGCGGCCTGCAGCAACCGCGTTCCGTCCTCGTCTCCCTGAACCGGAGGCGCCGGCCACTCGACGTCCAGGTTACGGGTGAGTCCGCCCCAGTGGTCGATCATGTCGGAGCGGTACACGCCGCCCGGGTACAGCTGGTCGTACATGTCCAGGCCGGCGACGTTGGGGAAGATCGCCTTGAGTGCCGGGTGCCCCTCGGAGGCCGCCATGTACTGGGTGATGCCGAGGTACGAGCCTCCGTACATCCCCACGTTGCCATCGCTCCAGGGCTGGGTCGCGAACCACTCGATCATCTCGCGGGCGTCGTCGGTCTCGGCTTCCGAGAACAGGCCCTGGTAGGTGCCGAAGGACGCGCCGCCGCCCCTCACCTGTACGGCGGCCACGATGTAGCCATGCCGGACGAGAAGCTGAAGGTCCTCCCGGGCGTCGACCATCGAGTGGATCTCCGGGATCTCGGCGCCCTCCGGGGCGAAGAAGCGGGCCAGCGTTCCGGGGTTTCGGTGGTAGCGGGAGTGGGTCCAGACAACGGGAAAGCGGCCTTCGGCGATCTCGCCGTCGACGGCGGGGAAGGTCACGTCCACGGCCAGCTTCACGCCGTCCCGCATCTCCATGTAGCGGGAGGTGTTCACCCACTCAACGAAGATCGGCTCCGAATAACCCTCGTATCGTCCGAACGCGGAGATCCGCCCGTCGTTCCCGTCCGCAACGTCCTCCGGGTCTGCCCCGTCCTGCGCCGCCGAGCACGAGGCGGGGAGCGTAGCGGTCAGAAGGAGTGCGGCGACAAAGACACGCGGACAGACGCCTGGGCGGACGCGCGGACAGACATGAAGAGGAGGTGCGGGCCTTTTCATCACTCTCTCCCGAGGGTTTCCTGCCGCCCCTCGCTTCGGGGCGCACTGATCCTACACGCCGTTCATTCGATTGCCGGGCCACGAGTTCCGCAAGGGCGCCACACGCTGCTGCGTGGCTGTCAGGAGCCGGGCGTGACAAGATACGTTGTCCGTTTCCGAAAGAGAGGAGGACCCCCGTGCGCAAGGCCGCTCTCCGCATCCTGACCACCCTGTCCATCCTGCCGGCTCCGCTTGTTGCCCAGCCACGGGTGGACCCGGGACCCGCCATCGAGGCCGTGGCCAAGGCCGCGTTTCTGGAGGGGGATTGGGCGGGCGAGGGCTGGGTTCAGATGGGTCCGGGCCCGAGGGAGGAGTTCACGCAGACCGAGACGGTCACGTCGATGCTGGACGGCGCGGTCCTGCTCATCGAGGGCCTCGGTCGCTCGAAGGATGGCGAGACGACGGACAAGGTCCACCACGCGCTGGCGGTGATCTCCTTCGACCCCGTGGGCAACCACCTGGTATTCTCCTCGTACGTGGCGGGGCGGCCGCGTCTCGACCTCGTTCCCGAGGTGGTCCCCAACTCCTTCAAATGGGGGTTCTCACCTCCCGGCGGCGGGGAGATCCGCTACTCGATCGTGGTCGAGGGCGGCGTCTGGCACGAGATCGGCGAGTACTCGCGAGACGGCGAGTCGTGGAGCCAGTTCTTCGAGATGCATCTGACGAAGCTCGATGCGTCCGGAGGCAGGGAACCATCTACGAATCGCGTTCCCAGCCCGGTACAGAGCCAGCTCGAGCGGGGGACGGCCGTCTACCGGGAGGTTTGCTACGCCTGCCACGACATGGAGAGTGGGGAGGGCGAGACGCTCTCGCCCGACGTTCTGGCCTCGTACTACGACGCGCGCTCCCTGCACGACTACGTCGAGATGGCGATGCCGTACGACGAGCCGGGATCGCTGAGCGTCGAGGAGTACTGGGCGGTCACCGCCTACCTGATCGTGGACCGGGGCCTGGTCCGGCTCGATGCCCCGCTGGGCGCGGAGGTCGCCGAGGGCGTCCGGCTGTCGGTCGGGAGGACGGAGTGAGGGACCACCCTTCCCCGCTGGCGTCCTCTCCTTGACGTAGTGTCAACTACACTTGCCTGCCGGCGCCGTTGTTCGGAGCAGCTCCGCCACACAGGTTGGATGACACGCGTCAGCCGAGGTGCCCCTCGGTACTGCGTAATCGGAAACGACCTGTCACCCCCGGAGGTCCGCACCATGCGCCTGCCGACGCTCCTCGGGCTGGGCGCCGCCGCCTTGAGCTGCTCGGCGCAGCCCCAGAGCCCGCACTTCGAGCCGGCGGACGGGTCGCCGTTCCCAACTGGCGACCGTCCGCAGGACGTCGCCGTCTGCGATATCGACGGAGACCAGAACCCCGACATCCTCACCGCCAACTCGGAGAGCGCGGACGTCTCGGTGTTGGTGGGCAACGGCGAGGGAAGATTCAGCCCCGGGGCCGGCCCGACGCTGGCGACCGGCATCGCGAGCCACCTCATCGCCTGCGGCGACCTGACCGGCGATGGGCATCTCGATGTGGTGGTCACTAGTCACGACAGCCATGACGTCGTCATCCTGCCCGGCGATGGAAGAGGCGGATTCGTCCCCGACTCGAGACTCCGGTTCCCCGCCCTGGAAGCCGGCGAGCCGCACAACCATGGTCTCCTCGCCCTGGACCTGGACGGCGACGGCGACCTCGATATCGCGACCACGAATCAGGAGGAGGAGAGCATTTCGGTGCTGCTGGGAGACGGAGCGGGAGGCTTTTCACCGGCGACCGGCTCTCCGTTCCCGGTCGGCCGCATGCCGTATATCGCTTCGGCCGGGGATGTCGATGGCGACGGCCGCCTCGACCTGGCCGTCCCGAACGCGCGCGGCAACGACGTGACCATCCTCTTGGGCACCGACGGCGGGAGCTTCAGCGAGGCGCCGGGCTCCCCCTTCGCGGTTGAGAGCCGCCCCTACTTCGCCGGGTTGGTGGACCTCGACGGGGATTCCCGGCTTGATCTGGTGACGAGCCACGCGGAGACGAGCCTGCTCACGATCCTGATCGGAGACGGCTCCGGAGGTTTTGACCCGGCCCCGGGATCACCGTTCGATGCCGAGAACCGGGGTTACATGGTGCGCTCCGGCGACGTGAACCTTGACGGGCGGGCCGACCTGATCACGAGCGGCGGCCGGGGCGTGGCCGTTCTGCTCGGCGACGGCCGGGGAGGCTTCGCTCCGGCGCCGGGCTCCCCCTTCGCGGTCGGCGCCGGCGCCTGGGCCGTGGCGGTCGCGGACATCGACCTCGATGGCAAGCTGGACATCGTCACCGCCGACTCGGAGGACGACACCGTGACGGTGCTGCTCGGCCGCTGACCCTGGGCCCACTCGGCCGTTTGGCGGATCGACTAGCTGTCAGGCACCTTCCCGGCGGCAAAGCGGGGCAGCAGCCACGGCTTCCGCTTCAGCAGGCCGACGATCGGCGGCGGCTCCTTAGGGTGCGTTCTCACCTTCACCCCGTCCGGCCACTCGAACGGCAGGTCTATCCGCGTCCCCGGCTCCTGAATGGACTCGAGCGTCGCCAGCGCGGCGCGCAGAACAGCGAGCTGCCCCAGGGTGTCACCGGGCCGGCCGAGCGGCAGCCCGGTGGGGTAGCCGATCCCGGCCAGCCTCGGCACGCCTACTGATCCGGTGAGCGCTGGCATGGTGGAGAGCGTCGTCGTCGCTAGCCTCGCCTCCTCCATATTCCTCTGAACCGGTCCGACCGACCAGCAACAAGTCGGTCAGTACGGCACCAGGAGCACGGCATCGACCGCATCCTCCCTCATGAGCCGGATCATCTCGGGCGTGCTCTCGCTGAGCAGCGCGGTGGGCTCCAGGATGTAACCCATGAAGGAGTAGTGGCGTGACGCCGAGCGGCCGATCTCCCCCCTCCGCTCGAGCTCCCTGAGCCCGGCAAGCGGGAAGACGCAGTTCAGGTCCTCCTTCACGTTCGCCGCGTTTCCGTGCAGGTGCCAGGAACGCACCTCCTTCTCGGTGGCGTCCCTCGGAATGACCCGGAAGGAGGGATCCCCCCACCACGGGTTTTGCCGCTCGCTTTCCTGGTCGAACGGCTCATCGGTCTCGAGCGCCAGGCCCGCGGTGCTGACAGCCGCGACCGTGCACTCGGCTAGTGGCTTCGTGAGGGGCGTCCACGGTATCTCCCGATAGGAGCCGCGTGCCTCCCACGCCTTAAGCACGCGCCGGGTGATCCGGTCGACAAATCGGTACGAATCCACGGTCATCGTCTCATCAAGCCCTTGGCTGCCCGGTTGGCATCCGCTCTTCAGATTATGCTCCGCCGCCGATCGTGCAAACGCCGAGAATCAGGTCCCTCCGTGCCTCCCCCGTTCCCTTGTGCCGGCGCGTCGCTTAGCGGAGGTTTCTCCTCTCGTTTGACGGCTCCTCCAAACACCTGGATGAACGATGAGAACTTTTAGGTCCCCTTTTCGCCGCGCAGTCCTCGGCCTCCGGCTTTCCTCCCGCGCGCTTGCCGCCGCGTTCCTGATGCTTTTCGTAACGACCGCCACGCCGGCGGCCGCGCAGGAGAAGCCTGAAAATGGGAACGATAAAGGGGAGGAGGGTCTCCCGCTCGAGCCGACCCGCACGCTCCGCTTCACGGCGGAAACCGGCACCTGGATCTCCCTCGACGTGAGCCCGGACGGCTCGCAGATCGTTTTCGATCACCTCGGAGATCTCTATCTGCTACCGATCGCCGGCGGAACCGCCACTCGGCTCACCGAGGGGATATCGTTCGATGCGCAGCCCCGCTTCAGCCCGGACGGAAGCCGCGTCGTCTACATCTCGGACCGGAGCGGCGCCGAGAACGTGTGGGTGATCTCGACCGATGGGGCCGATACCCTCCAGATCACCAAGGGGAAGCAGAACGAATACGCCTCGCCGGAGTGGACGCCCGACGGCGACTACGTGGTGGCCTCAAAGATCGACGGCCTGTTCGGGACGGCCAAGCTGTGGCTCTACCACGTGGACGGGGGCACGGGCACGGCGCTTGTCAAGGAGCCCGACGAGCTGAAGACGATGGGCGCGGCGTTCGGGCCGGACCAGCGCTACATCTGGTTCGCGGAAAGGACGGGAAACTGGCAGTACAACGCCATCTTCCCCCAGTACCAGCTCGCCGTCTACGACCGCGAAACCGGCCGGCGCACGAGCATGTCCGCGCGCTACGGGTCCGCCTTCCGCCCGGCGATCTCCCCCGACGGCCGGTGGCTGGTCTACGGAAGCCGGCTGGACGAGCACACGGGCCTGCGAATCCGGGACACCGAGTCGGGCGAGGAGCGCTGGCTCGCCTACCCGGTGCAGCGCGACGATCAGGAGTCGACGGCCAGCCTGGACGTCCTACCGGGCTACGCCTTCACCCCTGACTCCCGCGCCATCGTCGTCTCATACGGTGGACGGATCTGGCGGGTACCGATCGACGGCTCCGAGGCGACCGAGATCCCCTTCCGCATCGACGTCGATCTACCACTCGGGCCCGAGGTCCGGTTCGCGTACCGTATCGAGGACTCCCCGACGTTCACGCTGCAGCAGATTCGAGACGCCGTTCCCTCTCCCTCGGGCGACCGGCTCGCCTTCACGGCCCTGGATCAACTCTGGGTGATGGACTACCCGGACGGCGAGCCCGTCCGGCTCACCGACCTCGACGTCGGTGAGTTCCATCCCGCCTGGTCGCCAGACGGAACCTCGATCGCCTTCGTCACCTGGTCTGATACGGAGGGCGGCCACATCTACCGCACGCGCGCCGACGGCAGCGGAACGGCGCAGCGCCTGACCCGCGTCTCCGGCTACTACCAGCAGCCCGCCTGGGCTCCGGATGGGTCGCGCATCGTGGCGATCCGGAGCGCCGCCAGGGACATGCAGGAGGCGAGAGGCTTCTTCCGCGGCGGCCTCGGCGAGGAGTTCGTCTGGATACCCGCGAGCGGCGGTGATCTGACGCTGGTGGCGCCCGCCGGCGACCGATCCGCTCCCCATTTCTCGGGCTCCAGCGACCGGATCTACGCCTACAGCCCGACCGACGGGCTCGTCTCCTTCCGCTGGGACGGTACCGATGAGAAGGAGCACCTCAAGGTCACGGGCGCGAAGCTGCCGGGGGCCGAGGAGCCGATGCGCGCGTCGATCGTGCTCCTCTCCCCCACCGGAGGCCAGGCGCTCGCGCAGGTCGTGAACGACCTGTACGTGGTCACGGTCCCGTACGTGGGCGGCGAGACCCCCACCGTCTCGGTGGCCAAGCCCGAGGCAGCGGCGTTCCCGGTGCGCAAGCTCACCGATGTAGGCGGTCAGTTCCCGGCCTGGGCGGAGGACGGCGAGAGCGTCCACTGGTCGATCGGAAACGCCCACATCGTCTACGATCTCGTGCGCGCTGAAGCGTTCGAGGACAGCGTGAAGGCGGTCAAGAAGGCCGAAGCCGCGGAGGCTGACGAGGGCGCGGGGGAAGGGGCGAAGGAGCGAAAGGCGCAGAGGAGGAGGCGCCTGGCGACGAGCAGGCGGTGCCTGGAGCCGGCGGCGAAGAGGAAGCCGAGGCAGAGGAGGCAGAAGAGCCGCGCTACGAGCCCGACGAGCGGCACATCGAGATCACGGCGGAGCGGGACATCCCGCGGGGGACCGTCGTTCTCAGGGGGGGCCGGGCCATCACCATGGTCGGCAACCAGATCATTGACGACGCCGCGGTCGTCGTCCACGACAACCGGATCGAGCGGGTCGGACCGAGCGCCGAGGTGGAGACACCCTCGGGCGCGCGGGAGATCGACATGACCGGAACCACGATCATCCCGGGCTTCGTGGACACGCACTACCATGCCCAGTGGCTGGTTCCGGGCATCCACAACAGCCGCGTCTGGCAGTACCCGGCCAACCTCGCCTACGGGGTGACGACGACCCGCGATCCCCAGACTGCGACGACCGACATCCTCACCTACAGCGATCGGGTCGAAACCGGAAACCTGATCGGTCCGCGTATCTACTCGACCGGGCCGGGCGTCTTTCTGACGGAGCAGATCCGTGATCTCGACCACGCCCGCGATGTGCTCCGCCGCTACTCGGAGTACTACGACACCAAGACGTTTAAGATGTACATGTCAGGGAACCGGCAGCAGCGGCAGTGGCTGATCATGGCCGCCAAGGAGCTCGAGCTGATGCCGACGACGGAGGGCGGGCTCGACTTCCCTCTCGACCTGACCCACGCCATCGACGGCTACTCGGGGCTCGAGCACTCGCTCCCGATCACCCCGATCTACGAGGACGTGGTGGAGCTGTTCGTAGAGACCGGGATCACCCACACCCCCACGCTTCTCGTCTCCTATGGCGGCCCGTTCGCGGAGAACTACTACTTCGCCACCGAGCGGGTGCACGACGACGAGAAGCTGCGCCGCTTCACGCCGCACGCCGAGATCGACGCCAAGGCACGCCGGCGCGGCAACAATCCGGGACCCGGTGGCTGGTTCATGCGCGAGGAGTACGTGTTCGACGATCACGCTCGGTTCGCGAAGGATCTGATCGAAGCCGGCGGCCGCGTCGGCATAGGAAGCCACGGCCAGCTGCAGGGACTCGGCTACCTCTGGGAGCTCTGGTCGATGCAGTCGGGAGGCATGTCGGAGCACGACGCGCTGCGCGCGGCCACGATTCTGGGGGCCGAGGCGATCGGCTTCGAGCGGGACATCGGCAGCATCGAGGACGGGAAGCTGGCCGACCTCGTCGTCTTCGGCGCCGACCCGCTCGCGGACATCCGCAACACGGCCCAGATCCGTTACGTGATGAAGAACGGCCGGCTGTACGACGGCGAGACGCTGGACGAGATCTACCCGCGCGAGCGGCCGTTCCCACCGTTCCGCTGGACGGATCGCGACCCGGACACGGCCGCCGGGATCCGCTGACACGAGACGAAACGCGTTGACGTGCACAGGGGCGGTCCCCTAAGGAACCGCCCCTGTTGAAATCTCGTGATGAGCGGACGGCTGCTACTGTCCGTCGCCTCCCTCCGAGTCATCAGAGCCGGCACTCGGCCCCAGCACGTAGAACCCGTCCCGGTGATGCGGGCAGGCTTGGCCGAAGGCGGTGGGCCCGTCGCCGAACCGCTCCTCGAGCCGCTCGTCGGCCTCGTCCACCGCGGCGATGATGGAGGCGATGCTCTCGCCGATCGTGTAGATCCCGACGTTGTACTCGCTGGCCCAAGCATGCACGAAGTAGCCGTAGCTCTCCACCATGCCCTCGCTGATGAGCTCGTTCCAGACGGGGATGTCCTGCGCCTCTACCTCGTCCATGGCTTCGCCGAGCTTGTTGAAGTCACACATGTAGAACGAAAGGCGGAGCATGGGCGGTTGATCCCCTTCTTCCTGGCCTAGGGCGGTTCCGGGGATGGCCAGCGCGGCCAACAGCGGGATGAGCAGAATGCGTCTCATGGGGCCCTCCGGGTGAGGTGGAAAGAAAGAAACGAGCGGTAAGATGCGGACCTCCAAGCCTTCCTGGGAAGGGTGGGGGCGGAGAGCGAGCGCAACCACGTCGAGCCCTCACGGTCCAGCGGCACCCGAACACACACCGAAGATCCCTCCGGTTGGCCCGTAAGGTTCGCAGCCCCGGGTGCATCTAACCCCCTGCCGGTAGCTGTTGGCAGCAAGCGCACGCAGGGAGGCCGAGGTGCATACCCTACCGCCGCCGTACAGCAGTGGAGATGTCGGCAGTAAAGAGAGCCGCCATACATCCAGGCGGGCTGAGCGATTGGCCCGTGGCCTGGTACGGTGGCGCGAGAGACTCTCGGAAGAACGAGGAGCGATCCTCGTTTTTGTCGCCGTTTCGCTCGTCGGGATCATCGGCTTCAGCGGCTTGGCGATCGACCTCGGGCGTGGCTACGTGACGAAGGTCCGTCTCTCCCGGGCCGTGGACGCCGCCGCCATTGAGGCTGCATACAACGTCCGGCTCGGCCAGACGAAGGCCGAGCAAATCGGGCGGTCGGTGGCCGCACTCAACGGGATCGTCGACGGCGCGGGCGGGACCTCGCTCTCTCTCTCCTTCGACATCAACGGCTTCGGCGAAACGACCGTGACGGCGAGAGCATCTCAGTCCATGGGCACGACCCTCGGCAAGATCCTCGGTCATGATAAGCTCGATCTGTCGACGGAGGCCGTCGCTGCGGTTCCGCCCGTGGACTTGATCCTCGTGCTCGATCAATCCGGCTCCTTGGGCGCTCAGGGCGCGTGGGGTGATCTGCAGGCCGCCGCGGATCAGTTCGTCCGTTACTTCGACGACTCGCTCGACCAGCTCGGGCTCGTGCACTTTCAGATCCGGGCGAACGACGCCTTCGACATCGACGGCCTTTTCACCACTTCGATCACGAACGCCATCCAGAGCATGAACTCGGCTGGAGACACGAACACGGGCGAGGGCCTTCGGCTCGCGCTGAAGCAGATGAAGTCCAAAGTCATCCGACCGCGTTCTGCCAAGGTCGTCGTCTTCTTCACGGATGGCCGGCCGACCGCGTTTCGAGACAACATCAACGGGCAGGAGCGCGTGATCGCCGTCCGTAGGATTCTCACGGGGAACGTGCGCGGTCTGTTCGACGACCCGGACAATCTGCCGATGTCTCAGGTAGCGACGGCCGACGACTGTGACATGGTCCCCGTGTGCTATGGCTGGACGGAAGCGACGGTCCGCGCAGAGGCTCGCCAGAAGGGCCTGCTTTGGGCGGACAAGATCCGGAGCCAGGGCATCGTGCTCTATACGATAGGACTGGGGAATCCGTCCGCCTCGGACCCGATCGAGACGCCGGATATCGGATACCTCGAGCAACTGGCCAACGTGGGCGGCATCGTGGACGCCAATCAGCCGCATGGTCGCTCGTACTTCGCTCCGTCGCCTTCCGAGCTTCAGGACGCCTTCAGTCAGGTCGCGCGCGACCTCCTGGTCCGACTCGCCAAATAGGGGCTGTCGAGAGGGTAGCCAGCGTCGAATCGCAAATCAGGCCACGATCGTCTTGGCATCCGTTGGCAGCTTGGCGATCGCGCGCCTGAGGACCAGGTATCCCCACAGGCCTGCGATCAGCGAACCCGCGAGAATCCCTATCTTGGCCTCGTCCACGAGGGTCGCACTGAAGGCCAGCTCGCTGATGAAGAGTGACATGGTGAAGCCAACGCCGGCCAGGCAGCTCACGCCGTAGATCATCGGCCAGGTCACGCCATCGGGGCGGGAACCACGGCCGCTCTTCACAGCCAGCCACGTGAACAGCGTGACGCCGATCTGCTTGCCGAGGACCAGCCCCAGGATCACGCCGAGGGTAACCGGGTCGCCTAGCAGACCGAGCTTCTCCGGGCTCAGCGCGACGCCCGCATTGAAGAGCGCGAACAGCGGCAGGATGAGGAACGACACGATCCTGTGCAGGGCGTGCTCCAGCGCGATGCCGGATGGGATCATGTCGCCGATGGTGTGCTGCAGGTCATCCAGCCACTCCATCTGAGCGGGCTCCAGGATCATGCTCACCCGCGAGATTTCGCCCTCCTTGACCTCCTCCAGGTCGCGTCCCGCCCGACGCATGCGCTCGAAGAACTCGGCGGGCTCGATGCGTGCCCGGATCGGGACCGCGAACGCGACAAGGATGCCGGCCACCGTAGCGTGGACCCCGGAGGCGAAGACGCCCACCCACACCCCGAGCCCAAGCAGGACGTACACGAGGGGTGCACGGAGGTGGGCGCGGTTCGCCGCCACGAGGAGGAGGAAGAGCGCCACGGCCACTCCGAGAGCCACAATGTTCACGTTCGCCGTATAGAAGATGGCGATGACGAGGACGGCCCCGATGTCGTCGGCGATCGCCACCGCCGTCAGAAACACCTTCAGGCTGGTCGGAACCCGGCTCCCGAGGAGTGCCAGGATCCCGAGCGCGAACGCGATGTCCGTCGCCATCGGTACGCCCCATCCGCGCGCCGCCTCCGTGCCGGCGTTGAAGGCCAGGAAGAGAGCGGCCGGGACCAGCATCCCACCGACGGCCGCCACCACGGGAACGGTCGCCAGCCGCACCGACGAGATGTGGCCGACCAGAAGCTCCCGCTTGATCTCCAGGCCGACGACGAAGAAGAACAGCACCATGAGGCCGTCGTTGATCCAATGTTGAAGCGACAGATGGAAGGTGGCATCTCCCCACGAAACGCCGATGTAGGTGTGCTGAAGATCGAAGTACGAGGCGGACCAGGGGGAGTTCGCCCACGCGAGAGCCAGGATCGTGGCGAAAACGAGAACGATCGCTCCCGAGGCCTCGGAACGGAAGAAACGCTGGAACATCCCGGCATCGTGAAGCTCGCCGGCGGCGCTCATCCGTTCACTCGTTGTTCGATCGCACGTCGGTGCCGCGCCGTCGGCCGGAGAGGCCCACGAGCAGAGCGGCGGGCCCGAGGACGATGTATCCGAGAGCCAAGAGCATCGGGGCCGCAGTGACGGAGCCGCGGCCGAGGAGCACGTATCCGGCGATGATCACCGCCAGTGCCGCCCCGAACAGCGCGTAGTTGATCGGCGCGAACGCGAACCCCCTCGGCTCCGTATCCTTCCGTTCTTCAGGCATGGCGGGGACGATAGACGACCCGACTGGCGGCGTCAAACGCCGGGGCGATGACCCCGATCCGGCCGGCAGACACGCTCACGACTCCCGTTTCCACTCGTCGGGGTCGGCCGGGATCCAGTCGATGATCTCCATGGGCAGACCGGCAGCCGCACTTTCCATCTCCTCCCGGCGCATGCGATCCAGCTTGGTGCGGTCCCGACGCCTCCGGCGCGAGCCGATCCAGAGCACGAGGAGCGTGATCGCGATCCAGAACAACGCCGCACGCGACAGGACATAGAGCGTGCCGTAGCGGCTCGACACGATCCGCTTCCATCGCGTCTCGAACTGATCCGCCGTCAAGCCGTAGACGGTGCGCAACGTCTCGTCGAACGACCTCCCCGCCGCCAATCCGTCGAACAAAGCGCGCAGGCCAGCCTCGCCGCCCGACGCCAGCAGCTGCTCCACCGCCGTGTACGACAGCAGGTAGGCCACCTCAGCACCTTCCCGGTGGCTTGGAAACCGCAGCGACAGATCCGACAGATGGGCATGTCCACGCAGGAAAGCCACTCGAACCGCCCAGCCCTCCTCCCATCCCCATTCACCGGACGCGAGTTGGGCGTAGCCCTCGTTCAGCCACCGGGGGGAACGCCCTTTTGTGGCTCGGTGGAGAGCCAGGTGAGCGAACTCGTGACGAAGGACGCGCCGCACCGGCGCCAGCGCTCCGACGGCCCCGCCGGCCCGCACGACCACGAGGCGCCGCTCCGGCCACGCCGCTCCCGCCACCCAGTCGGCACCCGGCGCAGAGGGATCAGCGCATGCGATGTCGCGCGCGAGACGGATCGTGCTTCCTTCCAGCGCCACACCGATCTCTCCGATCGCCGGCATCGGAGCCCGGATACGGGGATCCTCGGCCAGCGTACGGGCCAGCCGCTCCAGGCCCGGATCCGCCTCCCAGATCAGCCCGGTCGACTCGAAGCGGTCGACCTCTTCGGGGCAGTCGAGGCCTTCCTGCGGGCTCGCCTGGAAGGCCCGGACGGTGCCGACCCGTATCGAGCCGAGGAGGAGACCGAAGCTCAGCCCGAGAAGCACCACCCGAGCGAGGCCGGGGCGACGAAGCGGGTGGATCACGGAAGCCGGCTCGCCCATTGCGCGGCAGCCCGCAACGGTTCGGGCAACGGGGAGGTGAATTCCATTCGTTCTCCCGTTCGCGGATGGCGGAAGACGAGGTGGGCGGCGTGGAGGAACATCCGGCCGCAACGGCGGGCAAACTCCTCGGCCCAGTGGCCTCCGGCGCCGACGAAGCCGCGCTCCCAGCGCGGAGCGTAGATCGGATCGCCAACGACCGGATGCCCGAGGGCGCGCAGGTGCACACGCACCTGGTGCGTGCGGCCAGTCTCCAATCGAACGCTCAAGTACTCGGCCGAGGACCACCGCTCCAGTCGCCGGTAGTGGGTGACGGCGCGTCGGCCGCCCTCGACGACGGCCATCCGCTTCCGCTCCCGGGGATCCCGCCCGATGGGTAGGTCGATCGTCCCCTCCCCCTCCGCCAGCTTCCCCCATGCAGCCGCGAGATATCCTCGTCGTACCCGTCGACGCGCGATCGCGTCGGCCAGCGCTCGATGTGCCTCGTCCGTTCTGGCCACGACAAGCAGGCCGCTCGTGTCGCGATCAAGCCGGTGAACGATGCCGGGCCGAAGCGGGGCGCCGATGGAGGACAGATGTCCCAGATGGTGCAGAAGCGCGTTGACGAGCGTGCCGCCAGGGTGCCCGGGAGCAGGATGCACGACCATCCCGGCCGGCTTCTCCACCACCGCCAGGTCGTCGTCCTCGTAACGGATCCCCAGAGAGATCGCCTCTGGCCCGACCTCGATCGGCGACTTCGGAGGAAGCGCCACGGTCACGGTCTCCCCGGGCGAGACGGCTCGGCTCTTCGCTACTGCCCTGCCATCCACCTCCACGAGGCCCTGTGCGATCAGGGACGCGGCTCGGCTGCGGCTGATGTCGAGACGTTCCGACAGGTGACGGTCAAGTCGGGAATGCGGCTCTTCGATCTGGAAGGTGACGACTTCGGGAAGGCCGGGTTCAGGACTCTCCGACGCTCGCTCCTTCGGGGGCCTGCCGCGCGGCGGATCTCTCACGGCCCTCCTCCAGCAGGAAAGAGACGAGGAGCAGGATCGCGCCGATCGTCACGGCGGAGTCCGCCACGTTGAACACCCACCAGCGATGGATCCCGATGCCCACATCCAGGAAATCGACCACACCGCGCTCGTAGCGCAGACGATCGATGATGTTCCCTACAGCGCCCGACCCGACGAGCGCCACGGCGACAAGCCGGAGTCGGTCGGTCGACGGCGTGGAGCGGTAGATTGCGGCGAGAACGCCGAGCGCCACGATCGAGAGGACGAGGAAGAAGATCCGGGAGTGCTCTCCGATGTTGATGCCGAAGGCGGCGCCCGGATTGTGCGTGTACGTGAGCCGGACGAAATCTCCGATGACGGAGATCGTCTCGTGATAGCTCATGTTGCTGACGATCCACCATTTGGTGGCCAGATCGAGCGTGACGACCACGGCCAGGACCAGAAACGCCAGGGCGGCCTTGCTGATTCCCTGACGGGCCACCTCCCCCTGGCTCAACGCTTCTGCCGTCTCGGTCCCGTCAGATCGAGACACCGCTCTCTTCGCGCTCCTTGCACTTGATGCAGAGACGCGTGTGCGGAAGGGCATCGAGGCGCTCCCACCCGATCTCGTCTCCACACTCCTCGCAGGTGCCGAACGCGTGCGGGTCTCGGTACAGGCGGCGGAGTGCCTCGTCGATATGGTAGAGGAAGCGACCTTCTTTGCTGGCGAACAGGAAGGCCTTCTCTCGCTCCATCGCGTCGGTGCCCTGATCGGCCATATGGAAGCTATAGGCCGACAGATCGCCATCGGAGCTTTGGGGGGTCTCCGAGAACGACTCACCGTACTGGCCCAGCTCCTTGAGAGCGCGCGCCCGCTCCTGGAGCAGCCGATCCTCGAAGTGCTTGAGTTCTTTCTTTTTCATCGTCGCCGTCTTTTATCTGCCCGGCGCGGCATCCGCCGCGCCACTCATGTTCTTCCACTCGATCCGCCTGGCGGAACGACCTTCTACCTTGCTCGGCTCAATCCGATCCGTACCGCGTGTCCGTCGAGGTCACTATCGCGCCACGCCTGGTCTTCCCCGTCACCCTCGCCGCCGATCCGCACGCCCACGGCAAGCGTCTCGCCGGCGATATAGTCGCGGTGCTCCTGGGCGGCGCCCTCGACCTCCTCGCTGCCTCGGATCCCGAGCTCGATCCGATCGGACACCTTCAACCCCGAGTCCCGTCGAAGTCGTTGCACCCGGTTCACGAGCTCGCGGGCGATCCCCTCCGCTACGAGCGCCTCGTCCAGCGCCCGATCCAGACCGACCAGATAGCCGCCGGCGCTCTTCACGACCAGCTCTCCCGACGCGACCTCGGTGATCGACACCTCATCGGGCGCGATCGTGACGGCTTCGCCGCCCAGCTCCAGCTCGATGGGCTCACCGGCTCGGAGACGGCGGGCCTGCTCCGGCTCCAGGTTCTGAACGAGCCGCGCTACCTCGGGGGTTGTCGGCCCGAACCGCGGGCCCAACCGGCCGAAGTCCGGTTTGACGACAAGCCGAACAATATCATCCGTGTCGGAAAGAAACTCAACCCGTTTTACGTTCAGCTCCTCTGCCAAATGCTCCAGCACGGCCTGCGACGGCCGGCGTCCCCCAGGCAGGACCGCCCTGAGGAGCCGCAGTGGCTGACGAACTCGCAGATTCTCCTCCTCGCGCGCCGCGCGGCCGAGCACCGCCAGCTCGCGGACATCCCGCATATCCCTCTCCAGATCCGGGTCGATCCGACCCGCCGAGGCCGGATAGCGTGCCAGGTGCACGGACTCCGAGACCAATGCCCGGTGGAGCCAATCGGAGAAGAAGGGCGCGAACGGCGCCAGGAGAGCCGCGGTCGTACACAGCGTCTCGTGCAGGGTGGCGAAGGCGTCGCGGGCGGCCTGCTTTGCATCCGCATCGGGCTGCGTCGCCCAGAAGCGGTCGCGCGACCGGCGCACGTACCAGTTGGAAAGCTCGTCGAGCACGAACCCGGAGAGCCTGCGTGCCGCCCGCGTCAACTCGTAGCCCTCGAGCTCTTCACGCAACGCCTCGGCGAGGGAGTCCGCGCGGCTGAGAAGCCACCGATCCATCACGGATCGCTCCGAGGGCGGCCGCGCGCCGGGATCTTCGTGCGTCCACCCTTCCAGCCCCGCGTAGAGCGAGAAGAACCGGTAGGTGTTGCGCAGCGTGTCGAAGAGCTTGCGCTCCACGTCTCCGATGCCGTCCGGGTCCCAGCGCTTGGGCAACCCGGGGCTGCTGACCGACATCAGGTAGTAGCGCAGCGCGTCGGCGCCATGCCGGTCGATCGCCTCCCACGGATCCACCACGTTGCCGCGCGACTTGGACATCTTCTGCCCATCGCGATCCTGGATCAGGCCGTTCACGAGGACGGCGCGGTAGGACGTTTCGTCGAACAGGAGCGTCGAGAGCGCGAGTAGGGAATAGAACCACCCTCGGGTCTGATCCACGCCCTCCGCGATGAAATCGGCCGGAAAGTGGACCCGGAACTCGTCCTCGTTCTCGAACGGATAGTGCCACTGCGCATACGGCATCGAGCCGGAATCGAACCAGGCGTCAAGCACCTGCGGGATTCGGCGCATCCGTCCGCCACAGCCCTCTGACCGACAGTCCCACTCGTACTCATCGATGTCTGGACGGTGCGGATCGAACTCCGACGGCAGCGCCCCGACCCGCTCCGCCAAGGCCTCGTAGGAGCCCAGCACTTCCCGGTGCTCCTCAGCCGCATCGCAAACCCAGATCGGCAGTGGCGTGCCCCAGTAACGATCCCGGGAGAGCGACCAGTCGACGTTGTTGGCCAGCCACTCGCCCATGCGTCCCGTACCCATCGCGGAGGGGGTCCAATCGATCGAGGCGTTGATCTCCATCAGCCGCGCCTTGACGGCCGTCGTCCGGGCGTACCAGGCGTCCCTTGCCATGTAGAGCAGGGCGCTGTCGCAGCGCCAGCAGTGCGGGTAGCTGTGCGGGTACTTCTCGGACCGGTAAAGAAGATCGTGCTCCATCAGCCACGCCAGGATTCCACGCTCTACTTCGGGATCCTTCACGTGGCCTCCGGCGAGGCCGCCGGGCACCCGCTCGACGAAGCGACCCTCCCCATCCACCGAGTGCTGCATCGGAAGCCCGGCTTGCGAACCCAGGCGGAAGTCGTCTTCGCCGTACATGACGGCCGTGTGCACGACGCCCGTGCCCTCGTCCATCGTCACGAAATCGGCGGGCAGGATCGTCCAGGCGGCGCCCCCGTCCTTCACACCCTCCGCATCCTCCGCCCCCTCCTCAGGCTCGGCGTCGACGGCTCCCGGAAAGAGCGGCTCGTACCGTCGGCCGACGAGATCCGCGCCCCTCATCACCTCCAGCACCTCCACCTCGTGCCGGAGCGTCCGCTCCATCAGCGGCCGGGCCAGGATGAAAACCTCTCCCGGCGACGCGTACGCCTTCCCACTTCCTGCGCCACTTTCATCCCCAGCCTGCACGCGGACCTTCACGTACTCGATCTCATCGCCGACGGCTAGAGCGACGTTGCCGGGAAGGGTCCAGGGGGTGGTCGTCCAGCTGAGGACTCGCGCGCCATCCGGGTCGCCGATCAGGTGGAACTTGACGAAGACGGCGGTATCCACGACGTCGGCCCACCCCTGTGCGACCTCGTGACTGCTGAGGCCCGTCCCGCACCGCCAGCAGTACGGGACGACCTTGTAGCCTCGATAGAGCAAGCCCTTTCGCTCAATCTGCGAGATCGCCCACCACACCGATTCCACGTACTCGGGGGTGCAGGTGACGTAGGCGTTCTCGTAGTCCAGCCAGTATCCGATCCGCTGTGAGAGCCGCTCCCAGTCGTCCTTGTAGGTGAAGATCCCTTCCCGGCACACGCGGTTGAACTCGGCGATGCCCAGCTCCTCGATCTGCGCCTTGCCCGAGATCCCCAGCTGACGCTCGGCTTCCAGCTCCACTGGAAGGCCGTGCGTGTCCCAACCGGCGATCCGCGTCACGTGATGCCCCGTCATCGTCCGGTAGCGGGCCACCAGATCCTTGATCGTCCGGGAGATGATGTGGTGAACGCCGGGCCGACCGTTGGCGGTCGGCGGGCCCTCGTAAAAGACGAACTCGGGGTCACCCTCGCGCGCGCGGAGGCTCGCGTGGAAGGTGTCTTCTTCCTCCCAGATCCGGAGGATCTCCTCTTCCAGCGCCGGATGGCTCGCGGGCAGCTCGGGGTAACTCATCGCGTCGCTCAGCAACTCCTCGTTATCCGGCAAGCCGCGCGACGACGGCGCGCACCAGTCTCGTGAGCACCGGCTCGGCCTCCTCGGCGGTCGCGATGATCCTGGAGATGTCTACCGGCTCCAGCGCGTCCGGCAGCGCCATGTCGCTGATGATCGACAGGCCGAGGACCCGCAGCCCCCCGTGTCGAGCCACGATCACCTCGGGAACGGTAGACATGCCGACGGTGTCCGCGCCGATCCCGCGCAGCATCCGGTACTCGGCCACTGTCTCGAGGCAGGGACCGGCCACCGCCACATAGACGCCCTCGCGCAGCGTAATCCCCAAACGGAGGGCCTCCTCGCGCGCGATCGCCCGAAGCTCGGCGTCGTACGGCTCGGACATGTCCGGAAAGCGCGGACCCTGCTCCAGGTTCGGCCCGACCAGCGGGTTATCGCCCATCATGTTGATGTGGTCGCTGATCAGGACCAGGTCGCCGCCGCGCCAGAGCGGATTCATGCCGCCGCACGCGTTGGACACGATCAAGGCATCGGCGCCGAGCTCCCGCATGACGCGAATCGGAAGCGTGATCTGCTGCATGGAGTAGCCCTCGTAGCGGTGGAAGCGGCCCTCCATCGCCACGACGTTCACGCCCTCCAGCATGCCGAGAAGCAGCCGGCCCGCATGGGACTCCACGGTCGAATGCGGAAATCCAGGGATCTCCTCGTAGGGAAGCGAGGTCTCGACCTCGATCTCGGCGGCCAGGGCACCGAGGCCCGTGCCGAGCACGATCCCGAGCTCCGGGCGAAGGCCGGAGGCCGCGCGGATCGCCTCCGCGGCGCCACGTACTGTCTCCATCGTGATATCGTTCGTCATCGCCTCGTCACGCACGTTACGCTTGTTTGCCTGCTACGCCGTTTGCTCGCTACGCCATTCACCGATCTCTCCGGGCCTCGGTCCGATCAACACGGTGCCCAGTCTCAGCCGGGTGCTCCCCTCCTCCACAGCGATCTCGAAGTCGTTGCTCATCCCCATCGACAGGGTGCGGGCTTCAAAGCCCCGAACCTCGCGGCCGCAGCGCTCGAATAGCTCGCGCGTGCGCCGAAACACCGTCCGCAGAACTCGCTCGTCGGGCGTGTACGGGGCCATCGTCATCAGCCCGACGACCCTGAGTCGGTCCAGGGCCGTAATCTCCGACGCCGCCTCGAGCAGCGCTTCGCCGGAGAAGCCGCCTTTGCTCGCTTCTCCGGAGACGTTCACCTCGAGCAGGACCTCCAGCTCCTTGCGGCCCGCTCGCTCCGCCTCGCTCGCCAGCTTCCGGGCAAGCCGCAGAGAGTCCAGGGACTCGATGACATCGAACAGCTGGACCGCCCGCCGCGCCTTGTTCCTCTGGAGATGCCCGATCATGTGCCACCGGACCCCGAGACGGCCCAGCTCGCGGAACTTGCGCTCCGCCTCGTCGACCCGATTCTCGCCAATGATCGGGAGACCGCTCGCCGCCACATCCCGCAGCACGGAGGCGGGATGTCCCTTCGTGACCGCCACGATCTCGACATCCGCTCCCGGCCGTCCGGCCCGAAGCGCCGCCTCCTCGATCCTACCACGGACCGCCTCGAGCCGCTTCTCGATCTCACTCATCTCGTTGTCGCGCCGAAAGTACCGTCACCCACCCCAACCGTCGACCCCGTTCCCCCACCGAGCCTCGGGCGCCGGCCCGCCATCCGTGTACCAAAAAAATGTGCCGCCCGCGGCGCGAGCGGCTCTGTGGTCCTCGGCTCCGCCGGTTGGCTCTAGCGAACCTCGAATGTAATGGCCTGGGCCACCCAGACCGGGGTCTTCTTGTCGCGGTTCTTGGCCGGCGAGAACTCCATTTTGTCAGCCGTGCCCATCGCGGCCTTGTCCATCGCGTCGTAGCCGCTGGTCTTCTGCACCTGAGTCTTCTGGACTTGGCCGTTCTCATCGATATAGATCCAGAGCACGACCGTGCCCTCGATGCCAGCCTCGCGCAGCTGCGAAGGATAGAGGCGCTGGAGAAGCTTCTGGATATCACCGGGATTCTTCAGCTTCGGCGGCACGTCGTAAGGAATGAACGACGGCCGGTCGGCCGGGCTGCCCGTCTTCGGCGGCGGCGGCAAGTTCTCGACCGGGTTCGACTCGAACGTCGTCGGGGCGATCGTTACGTCCTCCGTAATGTCCGCCGCGGCCACCTTTGGAGTGGCCGGCCGCGAGATCTGCTCGGGCGGAGGAGGAATCTGGACTTCCGGCGGCAGCTCGATCGTTTCGAGCGCATCGCCCACGCCCGACAGGTCAGCCGCCTGCAGGTTCGGGAAGAAGGCGAAGAGCGCGAAGTGGACGGCAACGGCACCAATCAGGCCATAGGCCAGCCAGTTCGACGCGTTTCGCTTGAAGGCGTCATTGGCCGTTTCCTGGACGGCATGAGCATCGGTCGGTTGGGACATCGGTGCGTTCCTCCCTACCTCCTGGGGCGCGACATGCGTTGCTCCAGGCGCGTCGCAAACGTCACCCTCACCGCCCCTGCTGCCTGAAGCTGCTTCGTTATCGTGTTGATCTTGCTATACGGAACGTCGCGGTCTCCACGAACCGCGATCACGATCTCCCGGTTTTCCGCGTACAGCGGACGGACGACCTGTGCGATGTCCTCATCCGCGATGGCCTGGTCGTTGATCCACACCTGAGCGTCGCTGTCGACCCAAAGGTGCAGGATGTTCTTGCGCTTCTCATCGATCTTCTTCGTGGCCTCAGCATTCACCCAGTCGATGTCCCGCTTCTTCTCCCGCCGGAACACCGTTGTCACCATGAAGAAGATCAGCAGCAGAAACGCGATATCCGCCATCGACGACGACGGAATGTCACTGCTGGTGCCCGACCTTCGCTTGAAACCGCCCGCTTTCACTGCCATATGGTCACTCTCCTACCATCTGCAGTGAGATGCGTTCCGCGCCGGCCTTCTTGACCTCGTCCAGCACGTTGATCATGTGACGGTAGGCAGCCGACGGGTCCGTCTTGATGGCCGCGATCAGGTTCTGATTCGCCGCCAGCTCCTGCCGGAGGATGCCCTCCACCTGACGATAGGCGACGATCTGCTCCTGCTCGCTCTCACCCCGTCGCACCACGACCGAACCGTCCGGCTGGACGATGAGGAAGAGGATGTTCTTCGCCGAGACCTCCTGCTCCTCCTTCTCTTCGGGAAGGACGATCGGGAGCCCCTTCTCCTCGTTGAACACGGTGGTCGTCAGAAAGAAGACGAGAAGGAGGAAAGCAATATCCGCCATCGACGCCGTGGGGATCTCGTCGGACACGCGCTGCTTGCGGTTGAGAATCGGCATTGAAAGCCCCTAGAAAAACCTTACCCCTGAGTCCGGTCGCTCGGTCCGGCGTCCAAATGTGTGTCCAGCGACCAGACGAGATCGAGCACGGCTTGCGCGCCCTCCTCCATGTCTGCCACCAACTGGTCGATGCGGCTCACGAAGAAGTTGTACGCCACGTTCACCGGAATGGCGATCGACAACCCGGTGGCCGTCGTGATCAGCGCCACCTTGATCCCGCCCGCCACGAGACCGGGTTCCACCTGGCCGGCGACCTCGATCGCCTGGAAAGCCAGGATCATTCCGATAACGGTGCCGAGGAAGCCCAGCATAGGGGCGACGTTCGCGATCGTCGCAAGCACGGGAAGACCCCGCTCGAGGAAGCCGAGCTCTATAGACCCCGTCGTCGAGATCGCCTTCGCCACGTCAGAGCCTGTGTGCCTTTCCTGGACGCGACGCAGGCCCGCGAGCAGGATCGCCGCAACCGGTCCTCTGGTCTCTTCCGCGGTGTGGATCGCATCGTCCAAGCGGCCGCTGCCGCCCAACGCCGCGATCTCCGACAGGAGTCTCTGAGACTCGCGGTGCGCGATGAAGAGGGTCCAGCCTTTGGCGATGATGACCCCGAGAGCGACCAGCGAGCAGAGGACGAGGGGGTACATCATGAAGCCCCCGTCGGAGAACAACGTGAGGAGCTGATAACTGGTGTCGACCTGCTCCAAGCTACCTGCCTCCCAAAGGAGTGTTTCGAGCCCGACGCTGCGGACGCTTCAAGTGGAAAAACAGGCCGAAAATATTAAAGTCCGGGCCGGATCGCGTCAAACGGCGAGCTCGGAGCTCCGATCCGCGCCTGCGGCCGCTTCACCCGGCGCCGCGCCCTTCTCCACCTCACCCTCGGATGGCACGTCGTCCGCGCCGGCCAGCTGGCTCGCCCCGATCTCGGGCGAGCCCGTCGTCGGCGGCACAGCGGTCCTGGCACGTCCCGCCGGCATCATGTCCCGCCACCGCGCCCCCTCTCCGGGAGGGTTGGCCTCGAGGGAACGCCCTCGGGAGAGATGGGCGCGCAGCCGATCCTGGTCGAGGCCGCGGAAGAGCTGGCCGCCAGCGGCCAGTGATATCTGGCTCGATTCCTCCGAGATCACGACGACGTACGCATCCGTCTCCTCCGCCAAACCGATCGCAGCCCGGTGACGCATCCCGAGCGTCTTGTCACGCACCGGATACTGGGTGAGGGGCAGCGGTGCGCCCGCCGCGATGATCTTGTCGCCTCGAACGATTACCGCCCCGTCGTGCAGCGGGGAGTACGGCGTGAAGATCGTCGTGAGCAGGTCAGCCGACACATCCGCCTCGAACCGGGTCCCCCGGTCCGCGTACTCACCGAGCCCCACCTCCCGTTCGAGCGCGATCAGCCCACCGATCTTGGCGCGCGACAAGCGCTCGGAGGCCTTTACGATCTCCTCGAGCACCTCGCTCTCCTCGAAGCGGGCGAAGACGTTCCATAATCGGCTCCGCCCGAGCTGCGCGAGCGCGTTCCGAAGCTCGGGCTGGAAGACGACGATGAGGGCGAACACGCCGTATGTGAACGCCTGGGAGAGAATCGCCGTGATCAGGCCCAGCTCCAACAGCTGAGCTACGGCGTACACGGCGACCAGCAGAACTAGGCCCACGAGGATCTGAAACGCCCGCGTGCCTGTCCAGAGGACCAGGATGCGGTAGATGAGATAGGAGACGATCGCGATCTCGATCACATCCTTCCAGTCGAGCTGGAGGAAACCGAGATACTCCGACAGCGTCCCCATCATTCGGCCCTCACTATCGTCCGGTCCTCATCATGGTCCGGCCCTCGTCATCGATCATCCGAGCTGACCACCCTCATCCAACGAGCGTCATCCGACCCTCATCCTCAGCAGCCTGTTGAATCGAATCGGCCATGTCCAGAGCGCGGCGCACGGCCCGCACGTCATGGACCCGGAAGAGGCGGGCGCCGCGCTCGAGTGCGACGACGCACGCGGCGATCGTCGCCTCGAGCCTCTCTTCCAAGGACAGATCCAACACGTTTCCAATGAACGACTTACGTGATGGACCCACCATGATCGGCCGGCCCAGGCAACGAAGCTCGTCCAATCGGCCCAGCAGGCGAAGGCTCCCCTCCGGCGTCTTGCCGAAACCGATGCCCGGATCCACGACGGTCTGAGAGGGCCGGCACCCCGCGCGTTTGGCCGCCGAGAGCGAGTCGGCGAGCGAGGCCCGGACCTCGCCCATCAAATTCTCGTACTCGACATCGCGCTGCATGGTCCGGGGATCGCCACGCATGTGCATCACGATGAGGCCGGCATCCGATTCGGCGACCAGCCCGGCGATCGCCGGCTCCGCCCGGAGACCCGAGACGTCGTTGATGACCGACGCGCCGAGCTCGAGCGCCCGGGCCGCCACCTCGGCCTTGGTCGTGTCGACGGAGATCGGAACGGGCAACGAACCCTGAAGCCGCCTCAGCACCGGCTCGAGACGGCTCCACTCCTCCTCGGCCGACACGGACGGCGCGCCGGGACGCGTAGACTCCGCCCCGATGTCCACGAGGTCGGCCCCCTCTTCGGCCAGCTCCTCGGCACGAAGCGCGGCGCTCCGAGGATCCAGATGCTCGCCACCGTCCGAGAACGAGTCGGGTGTGACGTTGAGAACGCCGAGGATGAGAGGGCGGCTAACGTCGAGCGTCCCGCCTCGGATACGCCATGTGGGAGAATCGCCCGTGCCGCTAGGGTCCGTGCGACCGTGAGACACCTTCAGCCGCCAGAGCGGGTCAGGCGAGCGCGGGAGATGGCTCCCCTCCACCCGTGTCCTGCGCGGGTCGGCTCGCGGCAGGCTTCGCCTCCTCGGCATCCGAAGCCTCGGGAAGCACCTCGACCGGTTCGGCGCTCCGCAGCGGCGGCAGCTTCTCGCCTCGAGCAAGAAGCTTGATCTCTTCCGCGTCCAACGTTTCGCGCTCGAGGAGCGCCTCGGCGATCGTCTTCAGGAGGTCTGTGTTGGCCTCCAGCACGGTCCGTGCTGCTGCAAACGCCTCATCCAGGATGCGCTTGATTTCGGAGTCGACCAGCTGTGCCGTCCGCTCGCTGACCTCGCGGCGCTGCGACAGCTCGCGGCCGAGGAAGATCTCCTGCTCCCGGTCTCCCACGGCGATCGGCCCCAACACGGGAGACATGCCGAACTGGGTCACCATGCGCCGCGCGATCGAGGTCGCGCGCTCGATGTCGTTGCCGGCTCCGGTGGTGATCTTTTCGTCACCGAAGATCATTTCCTCAGCGACACGACCGCCGAACAGCATCTTCAGCTGCCCGAGCAACCAGTCGCGCGTGTAGTTGTGGCGGTCTTCCTCGGGAAGCGAGGCGGTGATGCCCAACGCCCGCCCGCGCGGCACGATCGTGACCTTGTGAAGCGGATCCAGGCCGGGGACCTTCAGCCCGATCACCGCATGTCCGGCCTCGTGGTACGCGGTGACCTTCCGCTCTTCCTCCGAGATGACGAGGCTCTTCCGCTCGACGCCGAGCATCACCTTGTCTTTCGCCGCCTCGAAGTCGTCCATATACACCCTGTCCTTGTCGTGGCGAGCGGCAAGGAGCGCGGCCTCGTTCACTACATTCTCGATGTCGGCGCCGGAGAGTCCGGGCGTTCCCTTCGCGAGCACCGTTATCTCGACATCGTCCGCGATCGGAATGTCGCGCGTATGGACCCGGAAGATCCCTTCGCGTCCCTTTACGTCGGGGCTGTCCACGACGATCTGCCGATCGAAGCGCCCCGGCCGCAGAAGAGCTGGGTCCAGCACGTCCGGCCGGTTCGTGGCCGCAAGCAGGATCACGCCATCGTTCGACTCGAAGCCGTCCATCTCGACGAGCAGCTGATTGAGTGTCTGTTCCCGCTCGTCATGCCCTCCACCCAGACCGGCTCCGCGGTGCCGGCCGACCGCATCGATCTCGTCGATAAAGATGATGCAGGGGGCGTGGGTCTTTCCCTGCTCAAAAAGATCGCGAACACGGCTGGCGCCGACTCCGACAAACATTTCGACGAAGTCCGAGCCCGACATCGAGAAGAAGGGACGGCCCGCCTCACCGGCGACGGCCCGCGCGAGCAGGGTCTTACCGGTTCCAGGAGGGCCGACGAGCAGGGCACCCTTGGGCAGGCGACCGCCGAGCCGGCTGAACTTTGCCGGGTCCTTCAGGAACTCGATGATCTCCTCGAGCTCCTCCTTCGCTTCGTCGCACCCCGCGACATCCGCGAACGTGACCTTGGGCGTGTCACCAGACAGCAGCTTCGCCTTGGATTTCCCGAAGCTGAAGGCCCGCGACCCACCACTCTGCATCTGCCGGAAGAGGAAGACCCACAGACCGATGATCAGCAGCCAAGGCAGGACGCCGA
>JARRMU010000002.1:0-47436 GCA_037385645.1 Gemmatimonadales bacterium | reverse complement strand
GCTAAGTCGTAACAAGGTAGCCGTAGGGGAACCTGCGGCTGGATCCCCTCCTTTCTAGGGAGCAACCTCCCCCACGGGGAGAGATCCCGGTCCACCCCGCACGCCACACACACTTCTTGACATAGATGAAAGGCCCGTCTACATGACGGGCCTTTCCTTTTCCGGCAACTTCTTCGAACCGACTTCTTCTGCTCGCCCAACGGCCGACTACGCAGCCATGGCCGCCCTGATCACTTCGGGTCGTGCCTTCCCCGTATCTTCTCCATGTATTGCGCCGTGTGCATACCGACCAACCGGGCGACCACGATGACCAGGAAGAGCTGGCCGAGGGTCGCTTCCAGCATGGCCATCATCCGAGTCGTATCGGACGCGGGGGCGATGTCCCCGTATCCCAGCGTCGTCAGGGTGACGAAGCTGAAGTACATGTAGAGCCCTCTGCCGGACAGATCTTCTCCCGCTCCGAGATCCTCTGGAAACTTCGCCCGTGACCCACTTCGCTCGCAGGCTGTGACGGATCAGGCCGGATGTCACGAAGACGAGAAAGACGATGAAGAGTAGCTCGGCCAGCAACTGGAGCCGGGGCGATCCGGCGAAAAGCCAGTAGAGTAGGAGGGCGGGAATCGCGAGCAGCGCCCCCGTGGTCACCGCGCTGCGCTTCTCCGCGACCGCGGCCAGCGCCGTCAGAGCTAGCACCGTGAACAGGATCGGGACCATCGCCGCGAACAGTCGATTGCGGAGCACCACGGGCACCGTGAGCATCAGCAGCAGAGCCGTGAAAAGGAACTGAAAGCGGATGGCCATCGACGGTCGGAGCATCCTGTCGATGAGCGAGCTCATGGGCGGCCTCCTCGACTAGTGGGCAGCTTCGCGCGCGGTCGCGCCAATCCATACATGCGGGTACGTTAGCGACATGCGGGCCCGTTAACGCTTGCGACGTGTTCGGGTGGAGGTTCCCCACAGGTCGATCCGGAGCATCGCCCGCATACTATCCACCCTAAGGATGCAGGATGCGACGGACCAGTCGGTAAGGGAATTCGAGGATGCTTACACGCTACATTCACACTTGCCTTCTCGCAGGCATGATCATGGCCTGCTTCGCGCTCGGTGTCAGCCGGCCAGCCAGCGCCCAACCGATACCGCGCGACGAGTACCTTCGCTTCGTGCCGCTGGAGATTCCGCGGGTGATCCGCCAGACGCCGACCAGCGAGCGGCTTTACTTGTACGGCGATCCCGCGGACCCCGGGTACCGGGACGTGGATCCCTACGACGGGATGGATGATCGTCGATTCGCCGTCTTCAAGGACCTGTCGGTCCGCTTCGCGCCCTTCATGGTGCAGAACACGTGGGCCATTCCGATGGACTTCAAGAAGTTCCGGTCCGACGGCGTGGCCGGGCTCCTCAACGTGGACACGTGGAACCTCATGACACGGCCGGAGAGCCTGACGAGCACGGAGGAGGTCCCGTTCTTCCCGATCGCGCCCGTCCCCTGCACGGGGCCAGTAGAGATCTCTGTCGACCTGTCGATGACCGACATCGCACGGCTGAGGGACGCGGACTGCCGGGTGCAGCAGCTGATGGAGGAGTACGATCCGTTCCTGCCGGCAACCTCGCGGTTGCGCACCGAATCGATCGAGGTCTTCGAGGACTGGTTCCAGGTCCTGTGGTACGACGTCCCGGGAAGGAGTCCCGCCGAGTGGCGGGAGATCTTCGAGAACCCCGTCAACGAGAAGCTGCGGGACAAGTGGCGCGGTTTCGCGAAGATCTACTCGCATCCCTTCCTGCGGGAGGTCCTCAGCCCTGCCGGACTGCAGGGCTACGAGTTCATCCTCCAGTACTGGTTCTACTACCCGACGAACGACGGCGGTAACAACCACTCCGGCGATTGGGAGCATATCAACGTCGTCGTTTCGCCCAGGGACCGCGTGACCCGAAACCTGACCGAAGAAGAGGTCTTGGCTCTCATGGACGGAGAGTGGAGCGACGCGACAGGCGAGCAGGAGCTCGTCATCAAGCGCGTGGACTACTACTTCCACTCCAAGGTGATGCAGCTCGATTTCAGCAACCCCAACGTCTACCTGCCGCGAGCCCAATGGCAGGCTCTCGTCGATGCGAGCGACAAGCCGCGTCAGGGGATCCATCGCCTCTGGAGATACGAGCGGTGGATGGCCTACCAGGACGACGCCGAGACGCATGTAAACACGCATCCGGTCGCCTATATCGGGGCGGACAACAAGGGCACGGACCAGATCTTCCAGCCGCCCGGCGGCACGAACCGCGACTCGCACGGGACGTTCCCCGGCCCGGGCATGTTCAAGGACGTGGGGCCGGGGGGCGCCACGGAGGACATCCACAACTACTTCGACCACAAGGAGTGGTTCGCGGCCGGTGAGGCGGACCGAGCGGCGATGGAGACGTGGAACCGGGGCGGCGTCGTCGTCTTCGGACGGGAGGACCGCGTGGAGGTGATTCCGGACTGGGAGCGCATCTACGAGCCCTCGAAGATCGACGTCGCGGTGCGCGCCGACTGGGTCTGGATGTTCCTGCCGATCCGCTTCGGCTACACCGCCGTCGAGTCGCCATTCGCGGGCATCGTCGCCCACGCAGAAACCGGGAACCTCTCGGTGGTGGGGCCGGCGTTCAACAACGGGTGGAACCGGTCGGGGAGCACGGCGCAGTACGCGCTCTACGACCCGAACCTCTTCCCCCGCGTCTATCAGCTCGGATGGCAGGACGGGTTTATCAACGACTGGGGCTACTTCAACCTCACCTTCCCGAGCCTGATCATGCTCCCGCCCCTCGACGTGGTCTGGAAGCTGCTCGCGCTCCCGATCCGGGCGGCGACCCAGCAGAACTACCCGACGCTCTTCCCGAGCGACAAGCTGCCGTTCCGAGCCATGGGCGTGCAGGCCGGCGTTTCTTGGGACAACTTCAGCGAGGGTTACCAGGACCTGTTCGTCCAGGATCCGCAGTTCACCGAGATCCTGGTCGACCTCGTCGTGTTTCTGCGAGACCAGGGCATCGAGGAAGGGGAGGGGGTCGTCAGGTCCAGCGAGGTTGAGATCGAGACCGCCTTCGCCCCCTACTATGAGATCGATTTCTTCGTGGGCGCCAAGTTCGCGAGCCAGAACCGGTTCAAGTTCTCGCGCAGTGACATGGACTGGCTCGTCGAGTTCGCGGATGTCGAGGAGCCGTTCCTGGCCACGTCGGACCTGGTGTTCAACGAGTGGACGGGCTTCCTGCGCTTCAGCCTGCTTCCGGGCAGCTTCCAGCCGTACATCAAGCCGGGCTACGGGATCAGCTGGTTCAAGCTGGACAACATGGCCACGAACATAGGGCCGCTCACGGATCCCGATCTCGACTATAACGTCAAGTTCACCTGGAGCCTCGGCCTCGGATTCGAGTACCTGTTCCGCCGAAGCCGGGCGGCGCTGCCCGGGGGCCTCGACATCAGCATCGTCGCCGAGTACGTGCGTGCCTGGAACGGCCTCGGGCTGGACATCGGGAACCTACCGATCGAGTCGCTGGTCATCCTCGGGATTCCGGCGGACGAGCTCCCACGCGACCGAACGGTCGGCCGGAACCAGTTCTTCCTCGGGCTGAACATCGGGATCTGACGCCGGGCCGGCGATGGACGACGCGAGGTAGCCTTTGACTCTGAAGCGCATGGGAGGGGCGTCTTGAGCCAAGGCGGGGAGCCCGATTGGCTGAAGATCCTTCGTCAGCGGGAGCGGTCGTCGGGACTGTTCGCGCGAAGCGAAGGGGCGGAGGACAGTTCCGCCGAGGAGGAAGCAGCGCCGCCGACAGCTGCTACGCCGCCTTCTCCGTACCCCGTCGCGCCACCTTCGCCTCCGGCCGCCACGGAGGTGCCACCGGCGGCTGAGCCCCCGCCTCCCGCCGCGAGAGCGCCGGCGGCCGCGCCGCTCGACGTCTCGGGCCTGATCGCGTCCGCCGGGATGCCGTTGGTGGGTGGGCCCGGCCACACGGCGGAGCAGCGGCGGCACCTGAGAACGCGGGGCGTCCTTCTCGCCACCAGTGGGCTGATGCTGGCGCTGGGCGCGATCCTCGTCCTCAGAATCCTCGGTCTTTCCTCGATCTCGAACGCCGAGTGGCTCTTCGCGGCCGTCGTAACGGGCGTCGTCCAGATGTTGGTCTGGTACGTCCCGCACCGGTACCTGGACGAGCGGATCGGCTGGGACCAGCACTACACGTACGTTCCGATGCTCGCAGGCGCGGCGCTGCTGACGCTCTACATGTATCTGGCTGTCGAGCCAGTGGTTCGACTGCTTCTCCTCATGTCCTGGTTTGTCGGGCTCCTGTTCACGGCCGGCTTGGCCGGATTCATCGAGGTCACCGTGCTGAGCGGGGCGATGGCGGCTGGGTACCTCGTTGCGGCCCGGCTGCTGGCGGCTCGAGGACTAGTGCCATCCTTCGTCTTCGAGGTCATCGTCGCGGGTGCCTTCTTCGGGATTTGCGTCTACGCCGGCATGGTCTTCCAGCGCCTGCTTCAGGAACGGGCGGAGGCACGGGACCTGAGGCGGGAGCTCACGGAGCAGGCGCTCACCGATCCACTCACCGGCTTGCCGAACAGGAGGGAGTTCGAGCGGATCATGGTTTCGGAGCTGGACCGGATCCGGCGGTACGGCGGCGCCTGCACGGTGGCTATGATCGATGTCGACTACTTCAAGAACTACAACGACACGCTCGGTCACCCCGCCGGCGATTCGCTGCTGCGCGAGCTGGCTTCGGTCATCACCCTGCAGATGCGTCAGAGCGATTTCTTCGCGCGCTACGGAGGCGAGGAGTTCGCGCTCGTGATGGTGAACACGCCGGGCCTGGACGCGCTGGGGGTGATGGAGCGCCTGCGCATCCACATCGAGACGCATCGCTTCCCGGACGAAGAGATCCAGCCAGCCAAGAGCCTGACGATCAGCGCCGGTCTGGCCTGCTTTCCGGACAACGGCTCTACGTACGAAGAGTTGATCGCGCACGCCGATGAGGCTCTCTACGTCGCCAAGAGCCGCGGACGCAACCGTGTCTGCGGACCTTGAGCGAGCCCTGAGCGAACCCGAGGCGTTTCGAGCCGGATTCTGCGCCATCTCGGGACTCGCGAACGTGGGCAAGTCCACGCTCCTGAACCGGCTCATCGGCCAGAAGCTCAGCATCGTCACGCCGAAAGCGCAGACCACGCGCCAACGGCTCCTGGGGATCTACTCGGACGAAGGCCACCAGGCCGTCTTCGTGGATACGCCGGGCATGCTCGAACCTCGCTACCTGCTCCAGGAGCAGATGCGACAAGAGGCAGAGAGGGCGATCGCTGACGCCGACCTCGTGCTCTACGTGGCCGACGCCGGCTACGCCCCGAGCGTGGAGCACGCGCTGGCGTTGGGCCGGTCGGGCGACGTCCCAGCCTCGGCGGGCCCGTCCCGTCCCTCGCCCGAGCACCAGGGGGAGGGCCAACTCTCGACCGAGGACCGACCCTGGATTCTATGCCTGAACAAGGTGGATCGGGTGACGCCGGAGGAGTTGCGGGATCTCGTGGCTCGACTCGACGGCCCGCCCTGGGACGTCCTCGTGCCCACGGTGGCGACCGAGGGGCCGGGTGTGGACGAGCTCAAAGACGAGGTGCTGCGCCGTCTTCCTCTCTCGCCGCCGTTCTACCCACCGGAAGATCTGGCGGTGGCTCCGGTGAGGTTTTTCGTTGCGGAGATCATTCGGGAGACCGTGTTCGAGCGCCTGGCGGCGGAGGTGCCCTATGCGACGGCCGTGACCTTAAACGAGTACCGCGAGCCCGAGGAAGAGGAAAAGCCCGTCTACATCGACGCGGTGATCCACGTCGAGCGTCCATCTCAGAAAGGGATCGTGATCGGATCGGGCGGGAAGATGATACGCCGGATCGGCACCGAGGCGCGTCTGAAGATCGAGGCATTCACGGGGAGAAAGGTCTACCTAAACCTGCGGGTGAAGGTGCTTCGCAACTGGCGGAGGCGAGAGGGCGCGCTTAAGCTCCTCGGGTTCCGGCCAAAAACGTGAGGTGTGATGCCACTGGACGAACGATTGCTGGAGATCCTCGTCTGCCCGAAGTGCAAGGGCGATCTCGAGTACCGGGAAGATGAGAATGCGCTCCTCTGTCATGCCTGCTCCCTGCGGTACCGGATAGAGGATGAGATCCCGATCATGCTGATCGACGAGGCCGAGAGCTTCTGACCGTCCCGCCTCCGGTCGACCTCCGCCCCGCAGATCCCGTCGTCTCGACTCTCCGGGCCTCGTGATGAGCAGGAAGCGCCCGGACAAGGCGTCCGTGACCGATGAGATCGTCCGCTACCTGCGAGACAAGGCGGGTCGGCCGCTCCGTCCCCAGGAGATCGCTCGTGGTCTCGGCATTCGTAGCAAGGAGAGGTACGCCCGCTTCAAGCAAGGCCTCGAAGAGCTGGAGCGCTCGGGTCGTGTGGTACGCCAGCGGAAGGGTCGCTACGCGGTCCCCGATAACCTGAACCTCGTGAGCGGCTCGATCCAGGTAACGCGCTCGGGAGACGCCTTCCTCCTGTCCGAGGGGGACCTGCCCGACGTCTTCATCCCGTCGAGAGAGCGGAACACGGCCGTCGCCGGTGATCGTGCGCTCGTTCGCGTCGAGCATCGAAGACGACGCAAGAACCCCGAGGGCCGCGTCATCCGGATTCTCGAACGGGCCCGGAGCCAGATCGTCGGGGTGTACCGGAAGCGTCACAGCTACGGATTCGTGGCGACCCAGGAGCCGAGGTTGGACGTCGAAGTGTTCGTGCCCCCGGGCGCCGAGGCAGATGCGGAACACGGCCAAGTGGTCGTCGTCTCGATCGAGGATTGGGGCGAGGGCGGTCCGGGACCGAGTTTCCCTCCGATGTCGAGCGAGAGGCCCATCGGATCCAGGAAGAAGGGATCGGGAAGGAGGACCTGGAGGGGCGCGAGGATTTCCGGAATCGGCTCGTGTTCACGATCGACCCTGCCGACGCCAAGGACCATGACGATGCGCTTTCGGCTCGCCGTCTGAAGGATGGAAAGATGGAGATCGGCGTTCATATCGCCGACGTCTCCCACTACGTCCGGCCGGGCGGTGCGATCGACCGGGAGGCGGTTGAGCGCGGAACGAGCGTCTATCTCGTCGACCGCGTCATACCGATGCTACCGCACGCGCTCTCGACGGATCTCTGTTCCCTCGTCCCTGACGTGGATCGCTTGGCCTTCTCGGCCATCTTCACGATGGACGAATCCGGCCAGGTGGCTGAGTTTCGGCTCGCCCGGACGGTCATTCGGAGCCGCTTCCGGCTCGCGTACGAGGAGGCGCAGGAGATCCTGGATGGCGGACGGAAGGCCTCGGCCGAGCTGAAGGAAGCCCTCGCCAGGCTGGACGCATTGAGCCGTCAACTCCGTGAGCGTCGGCGCGCGCGGGGCAGCATCGATTTCGATCTCCCGGAGTCACGGGTCGTTCTGAACGCCTGCGGCGAGCCCACGGACATCCAGAAAGTACTTCGGCTTCCGGCTCATATGTTGATTGAAGATTTCATGATACTGACGAACGAAGCGGTCGCCGAGCTTGCCGTGCGCGAGCGTCTTCCGCTCATCTACCGGGTCCACGAGGAGCCCACCGAACGGAAGCTGGAAGGCCTCCGGACGTTGGCTGCCACCTTCGGCTACCATCTCCCGAAGGGGAGGGTGCGGCCCCGCGACGTCGCGAAGCTGCTAGGCGCCATGGAGGGAACCGCGCAGGATCAGCTTGTCAGCACCGTGGCTCTCCGGAGCATGAGCCAGGCGCGCTACGAGGCCGAGAATCTGGGCCACTTCGGCCTGGCCTCCGAGGCGTACGCCCACTTCACCTCTCCGATCCGGAGATACCCGGACCTGAGCGTGCATCGACAGTTGAAGGCCTTTCTGCGCGATCGGTCGAAGGCCCGCTCGGCGAGTCGGGAGGAGCTCGACGAGATCGCGCTTGCTTCCTCGCTGAGCGAGAGGCGCGCCGTGGAGGCGGAGCGGGACTCGGTCGATGCCATGAAGGTGGAGTTCATGGAGCGGCACCTGGGGGATGACTTTTCCGGCACGATCAGCGGAGTGACCGCGTTCGGCCTGTTCGTGCTGCTTGACGATTACCACGTGGAAGGGCTGGTGCATGTGAGCTCCCTCGCCGACGACTACTACCACTACGTCGAGACCAGCCACTCGCTCGTCGGGCGCCGCCGGAAACGAGCCTACCAGCTCGGCGGTTCCGTGCGGGTGCAGGTCGTCCGGGTCGACCGAGAGGGGCGGCGGATCGATTTCGAGCTGCTGGCTGACCGCTCGACACGAGGCGGCACCGGGGCGGCAGCAGCGGTGTAGGGAACGCCTCGATGATCGGGAATCGGTCGGGAAGATCGTTGGCAAGACGATAGACGACGGCGTCGCGAGAGCGGCGCCCTGCACCTGGAGAGGCAGATGGCGGAGACGACCGGCAGTGTGGAAGGTCTGGAGGCGCAGCGGACGCGCCTTGAGGACCTGGGGAGGTTCCTTTGAGATCCCGGAGAAGCTGAGCGCACTCCAGGAGCTGGAGAAAGAGATGGCGCGCCCGGATTTCTGGGATCAGCCGGACGAGGCGCGAAGCACCATCGAGCGAACCCGGCAGCTCAAGGAATGGACCGAGCCGTGGAGCAGGATCTCGAGCAAGCTGGAAGATCTCCTCGAGCTGGCTGGTCTGCTGAGTGAAGAGCCGGATCCGGAGCTCCTGGCCGAAGTCGAATCCGAGAGCGCGGAGGTCGAGAGGCAGCTCGGCGAGCTCGAGCTGCGCAACATGCTCAGTGGTCCCGATGCGCGCCGAGATGCCCTGCTGACGATCCATCCCGGCGCCGGTGGCACCGAATCGCAGGATTGGGCCGAGATGCTGTTGCGCATGTACAGCCGCTGGGCCGAGTCACGAGGGTTCACCGTCGACGTCCTGGATCTGCTTCCAGGCGACGAGGCGGGCATCAAGTCGGTGACTGTCGAGATCCGGGGGAGCCACGCCTACGGCTATCTGAGCGCGGAGCGGGGCGTACACAGGCTGGTCCGCATCTCGCCGTTCGACTCCCAAGGTCGCCGTCATACCTCGTTCGCCTCGGTCTTCGTATACCCGGTCGTGGACGACGACATCGAGGTGGAGGTGGACGAAGAGGAGCTCCGCATCGACACATACCGTGCCTCGGGGGCCGGCGGCCAGCACGTGAACAAGACGGACTCCGCCGTGCGGATCACGCACGAACCGACCGGGGTGGTGGTCTCCTGCCAACAGGAGCGCAGCCAGCACAATAACAAGGCGAAAGCGATGAAGATGCTTCGCGCCGCCCTCTACCAGCGTGCCGTCGAGGAGCGGGAGGCGGAGCGTCGGGCGCTCGAGGACACCAAGAAGGATATCGCCTGGGGCAGCCAGATCCGATCGTACGTTCTTCAGCCGTATACGATGGTCAAGGACCACCGCACCGGCGTCGAGGTCGGTAACGTGAACGCGGTCTTGGACGGAACGATCGACGCCTTCATCGAGGCGTTCCTCAGGGAGAACGGAGGGGCCGGCTCGTGAGCAGCCCGCTGGGCCGCTGCTCCGGGTGCGGCGAAGAGGCGGCTCTGCGGGACGGTCTGTGCCCGGCCTGCTGGTATACGTCGGCGGACAGGCCGAAACCGGTTCGGGATCGCTACGCGAAGCTGGCCCGGCTCGCGGATCTCGGCGTCGAGCCGTACGCCTACGGTTTCGACCGCACGCACACGCTCCGCGAGGCGCTCTCCGCCTACGGGGAGGATGGGGGAGAGGAGGGTCCGCACGTCCGCGTCGCCGGCCGCGTTCTCTCCTACCGGGATCTCGGAGGCAGCGCCTTCGGGCACCTCGGCGACCGGAACGGGCGTCTCCAGGTTTACTTCAAACGCGACCTTCTAACGGACACGGATTCCGATCTCCTGGACCTTGTGGACCTCGGCGATTGGGTGGGCGTGACGGGGCCGCTGTTTCGGACGCGGACCGGTGAAGTGACCGTGCGCGCGGAGGGCCTGGCACTACTGGCGAAGACGCTGCGTCCCCTGCCGTTCGGCAAGGAAGAGATCGCCGAGGACGGCGAGCGGGTCGTGCACAGCGGCTTCGCGAACCCGGAGGCCCGATACCGGCAGCGCTACGCGGATCTGGCGGTCAACCCGGAAGTGCGGGAGGTCTTCGAGGCTCGGGCCGGGATCATTCGCGAGCTGCGGGGCTTTCTCGAGGATCGGGACTTTCTCGAGGTTGAGACGCCGATTCTCCAGCCTCTGTACGGCGGCGCGTTTGCCCGGCCGTTCACCACGTACCACAACGAGCTGGATTCGACCCTCTACCTGAGGATTGCCGATGAGCTCTACCTGAAGCGCTTGATCGTGGGGAGCCTCGACCGCGTTTACGAGATCGGGAAGAACTTCCGGAACGAGGGTATCGACCGGACCCACAGCCCCGAGTTCACCATGCTGGAGCTCTACCAAGCGTTCGCGGACTACGAGGGGATGATCGAGCTGGCCGAGAGCATGGTGTCGACGGCGATCGAGAAGGTCCTGGGGGTCAGCGAGAGAGAATATGAGGGAACGCTCATCCGGCTGGGGGCGCCGTGGGAGCGGATGACGTATCGGGACGCACTCCTGGAATACGGTGGCGTCGATCTGCTGGAAACAGACCTGGAGGAGCTGCAGCGCGAGGCTGAAGCCTCCGGACGCGCCGACGCGGAGGATCTGCCTCGCGAGAAGCTGATCGACGTGCTGTTCTCCGTCCGCGTCGAACCGCACCTGCTGCAGCCCACGGTCGTCTACGACTTTCCCATCGAGATCAGCCCGCTCGCCAAGCCGAAGCGTGGAGAGCCGCGTTTGGCGGAGCGCTTCGAGGTTATCGCGGGCGGATCGGAGCTGATCAACGCCTTCAGCGAGCTCAACGACCCAATGGACCAGTGGGATCGCTTCGGCGCGCAGGCGCTTGCTCGGGCGGCGGGGGACCTGGAGGCGCAGCCGCTGGACGAGGACTACCTGCGGGCGCTCGAGTATGGCTTGCCCCCGACGGGGGGGCTCGGGTTGGGCGTCGATCGGCTGATCATGCTCGCGCTGGGCCTGGGCTCGATCCGCGAGGTGACGCTCTTTCCCTCTCTGCGCCCCGACGAAGGTGCTGACGAGTGAGCCGCAAGCGCTCCCTCGAGTGGTTCGTAGCCCGGCGCTATCTGGCGGGAGGGAAGGGTCGAGGCTTCCTCTCCTTGATCACGCTGATCGCCATCGGCGGCGTGACCGTGGGTGTGATGGCGCTGATCGTCGTCATCGCGGTCATGAGCGGCTTGCAAAAGGATCTGCGGCAGGCAATCCTCGGCGCCAGCCCCCACGGCATGGTGATACGGCTTGGAGACGACGTTTCCATGGCGGATTGGGAGCGCGTGGTCGATGTGGTTCGGGCCGATTCCTCGGTCACCGCCGCCGCCCCGTTCGTCTACACCGAGATCGTGCTCGCGCCGCCGGGCAGCTTCAACGAGGGCGCCGTGCTCAAGGCCATCCCCGAGGGCGCGCAGGCGCTGGCCGTGGCGAGAGTCGACGAGTACCTGGTCTCGGGCAAGCTTCCCTTCGACGCCACCGAGTCCGGGTACCCCGGCCTGTTGGTAGGAAGCGGCCTGGCGAATCGCCACGGCCTCTTTCCGGGCCAGGTCGTGACGATCGTATCCGTACAGAATGCCGAGTTGACGCCGACCGGCCTCCAGCCGCAGATGCGGAGGTTCGAGGTCACGGGCATCTTCGAGACCGGGCTTTACCAGTACGATTCGAAGTGGACCTTCACGACCCTTCCAGCGGCGCAGAGCCTGCTCAACCTGGGTGAGCGCGTCACGGGTGTGGAGTTCAACGTCAAGGATGCGTGGAAGGCGGCGGAAACCGCTCAGCGGCTGGACAGCGAGCTTCGTTTCCCGTACGCAGTCGATGACTGGCAGCACCAGAACGCGAGCCTCTTCTCCGCGCTGAAGCTGGAGAAGCTGGCCATGGCGGTCATCCTCCTGCTCATCGTGCTCGTCGCGTCCTTCAACATCATCTCAACATTGATTATGGTGGTCACCGACAAGACCCGGGAGATCGGCATCCTGCGCTCGATGGGCGTGACCTCGAACGGCATCCTCCGGATCTTCCTTATCCAGGGGATCGTCATCGGAATCGTCGGCACGCTCGTCGGCGGCACGCTGGGCGGTGCGCTTGCGTATCTGCTCGACCGATACGAGTTCATCACGCTCCCCGGCGATGTGTACTTCATCGACCACCTGCCCGTGGATGTGAACCCGGTGGATGTGGGACTCATCGTCGCGGCCTCGATCGCGATCTCCTTCCTGGCGACGATCTATCCTGCTCGTCGTGCCGCCGAGCTCGCCCCAGTCGACGCCATCCGCCATGAGTGAGGACGCGGCGTGACGGAGGCGCCGGATCTCGTGCGCGAGTCGGCAGCGGCTGACGCTGCACCCGGGGTCGCGAAGCCGGAGCGGGAGGAGCCGGCGGTCTCGGCGCGAGACGTCTGTCGGAACTTTCTCAGTCCGGACGGCCGTGAGCTCCTCGTCCTGCGTGGCGTGAATCTGGAGGTGGGTCGCGGCGAGACGATGGCCATCATGGGGCCGAGCGGAGCCGGGAAGTCCACGCTGCTGCACGTGCTGGGCGCTCTGGACGAGCCGACCAGCGGAACCGTCCGAATCGCGGGGCGGATGTTGGGCGGGCTGGCCGACGCGGAGGTGGCGAGCCTGCGCAACGAGCTCGTGGGGTTCGTCTTCCAGTTCCACCATCTCCTGAGGGATTTCTCTGCGCTCGAGAACGTGATGCTTCCTCAGATCATCGCGGGCACCGAGCGCGCGAAGGCGGAGTCTCGCGCTGTGGCCCTCCTAGAGCAGGTGGGTCTGGGTGAGCGGCTCCTCCACCGCCCGAACAAGCTTTCGGGGGGCGAGCAGCAACGGGTCGCGGTCGCCCGAGCCCTCGTGAACGAGCCCCCTCTCTTGCTGGCGGATGAGCCGTCGGGTAACCTGGACACGGAGACCAGCAAACGCTTGCACGACGTGCTGTTCGCTCTGGTCGAGGATCATGGCAGCGCCCTGATCGTCGTGACCCATGACCGGGAGCTCGCGCTGCGCGCCGGTCGAGTCCAGCGGCTGGTCGGCGGCGTCCTGGAGCCACCGGACTGAGAAGGCGGAGGGTACCTCCCGCCGTCGGATGCTCGACGCGCCTGTACGCCCGACCGTGCAAATCACCACACGCCATGGGACGCGTGCAACACCCCACGGAGACGGGCTGCGCCAAGAACGTGTAACTTGATGATGGAAGAGATAGTCATAGAAGAAGATGGGCGGCCGCCGGATGAGCTGGTACGGTCCGCGCGGCGAGGGGAAGGAAGCCGGCTGCTCCGGCGGCCGGGCCGGGACTCGCTCGGGAGAGATTAGATGGTCTGCGAACGCTGTCAGGAACGCGAAGCGGAGGTTCACCTGACGACGATCGAGAACGACGAGATGGCCACGGTCCATCTGTGTTCCTCTTGCGCCGGCCAGGAGGGCATCGCCTTAACGTCGGCGCCGGCTCCGCTGGCCGACTTCCTCGCCACGATCGGAACCAGCGTCGAGGATACTTCAGAGGGCGCGACAAGCGAGCCGTGCCCGTACTGCGGTACAACCTCGGCAGACTTCCGTCGTAGCGGCCGGCTGGGGTGCCCGGAGTGCTACGCCCATTTCGAAGGGCAGCTCAGGGGCCTCCTGAGGCGCGTTCACGGCTCCACTCAACACGTCGGTAAGCTCTACCTCGGCGAGGCCACGGAGGCCGACGACCGTTACGTCAAGCTCCGGAGCTTGAGGCTGCGCCTGGACCGGGCCGTCGAGCTCGAGGATTTCGAGGCGGCCGCGGAGCTGCGCGACCAGATCAACGTGCTAGAGGCGGCCGAACGGTGAGCGGCGGCAACGGCATGGGCGTGCCAACGCCGACGGTCGATGACCGCGGTACGTCGTGGCTGGATGGAAGCGGCCAGGACCACGAGATCGTGCTCTCGACCCGTGTGCGTCTGGCCCGCAACCTTCAAGGCTACACCTTCGCACTCCGTGCCGACGCCGATGATCGCCACAGCGTCCTGGATCAGGTTCGGCACGCGCTGGAGGCGAGCGCCGATTTGGACAACGGCGTGCTGTGGGAGATGTCGGATCTGGAGGCCGTCGAGCGCAGGATTCTGCACGAACGCCATGTCGTGAGCCGGGAGCTGATCGGCCCGGACGAAGGGCCAGCACCGGTCGGAACCGCGCTCGCCCTCGGCGCCAGCGGGCCATGCGGGGTGATGATCAACGAGGAGGATCACCTCCGCATCCAGAGCCTCCACAACGGCATGGAGCTGGAGGCCGCGTGGAAGCAGGTGTCGGAGCTGGACGAGGCATTGGGAGGCCGGCTTCCGTACGCCTTTCATCACGAGTTCGGTTTTCTCACCTGCTGTCCGACGAACGTCGGTACCGGCCTGCGCGCCTCGGTTCTGGTTCACCTGCCGGGGCTCGTGCTGACCAAGGAGATCAACAAGGTCCTGCAGGGAATCGCCCAGGTAGGACTCACCTACCGCGGCCTCTACGGCGAGGGCTCGGAGGTGGTCGGAAACTTCTTCCAGATCTCGAACCAGACGACGCTCGGGAAGAGCGAGATGGATCTCGTGGATCACCTGCGCGAGATCAGCGTTCAGGTCGTCGAGTACGAGAAGCGGGCACGCTCTGTCCTGCTCCGCGAGGCGCCAAGCGTTCTAGAAGACAAGGTGTGGAGAGCGTACGGGATTCTGCGGCACGCGCGAAGCCTCTCATTCGACGAAATGATGAACCTGCTCTCGGGCGTCCGTTTGGGCCTCACTCTGAAACTTCTCAGAACGCCTCGGGTAAGGACGCTGAACGAGATAATGATCTTCGCGCAGTCGGCGCACCTTGAGCGGAGGGCGGAACGGACGCTTGATGAAGGCGACGCCGATGTCTACCGGGCCTCGTTCGTTCGAGAGCGCCTTTCGGCAGAGGGCGAGGCCACATCCTCTCCCTCGGAACCTCGTCCTGAAGCGGACAACTCGGCATGAATTACAACTTCACTGATCGAGTCCGGAAGGTACTCGCGCTGGCTCGCGAAGAGGCGATCCGCCTGCAGCACGACTACGTGGGCACGGAGCACATCCTTCTCGGACTCATTCGTGAGGGCGAGGGCGTTGCGGCGGCCGTGCTCAGCAACCTCGCGGCCGACCTCGACGAGCTGCACCGTCTCGTGGAGGAGAACGTCCGCCGCGGGAAGTCGGCCTCCAACATCCCCGAGCTGCCGTATACGTCCAGGGCCAAGAAGGTGCTCGAGTACGCCATGGCCGAGGCGCGCGAGTTGAACCACAGCTACGTCGGCACGGAACATCTGCTCCTCGGCCAGATTCGCGAGGAGAAGGGACTCGCCGCGAAGGTGCTCGGCGAGCTGGGCATCTCGCTCGATGAGGCGCGCACCGAGACGCTGAAGCTCCTGGGCACGGAGATGCCCGCCTCCGCTCCCGCATCCTCTGGCGGGAGCCCCAAGGGAGAAAAGAAGTCCAAGACCCCGGCGCTCGATCATTTCTGCCGGGATCTCACGCAGCTGGCCGGTGAGGGCGAGCTGGACCCGACGATCGGACGAGAGGAAGAGATCGAGCGGGTCATGGAGGTCCTCTCCAGGCGTAAGAAGAACAACCCGGTGCTCATCGGCGAGCCGGGCGTCGGCAAGACGGCGATCGTGGAGGGGCTGGCGCAGCGGATCATCCGAGGCGAGGTGCCGGACAGCCTCAGCGAGCACCGCGTGCTGGCGCTGGACATGGCCGCCGTCATCGCCGGGACGAAGTATCGAGGCCAGTTCGAGGAGCGCCTCAAGGCGATCGTGAACGAGATCTCCCAGAACAAGGGCGTGATCCTTTTCATCGACGAGCTGCACACGCTGGTCGGCGCCGGAGCGGCGGAGGGGGCGATCGACGCCTCCAACATGTTGAAGCCTGCGCTGGCGCGCGGCGAGCTCCAGTGTGTGGGAGCGTCCACTCTCAACGAGTACCGAAAGTACATCGAGAAGGACGGGGCGCTGGAAAGGCGGTTCCAGACCGTGATCGTCGAGGCGCCGTCGTTGGACGAGACGGTCGAGATTCTCAAGGGGCTGAGAAAGCACTACGAGGATCACCATCGTGTCATATACCCCGACGAATCGCTCGAGGCGGCCACGAAGCTCTCCGACCGCTACATCGCGGATCGATTCCTTCCCGACAAGGCCATCGACGTCGTGGACGAAGCCGGAGCGCGAGCCCGTTTGGGTGCCCAAGTGCCTCCCCCGGAGGTGCAGGAGCTCCAAGAGCAACTCGACGAGCTGTCGGGCTGGAAGGAAGAGGCGATCCGGGACCAGGACTTCGAGCGCGCCGCGTATCTCAGGGATCGCGAGAAGGAGATCCAGGAGGACATCAAGCGCGAGAGGGAGGAATGGGAGCGGAAGCGCCGTGAGCATCGTCCGGTCGTGAACGAGGAGAACATCTCGTTCATCGTCTCCCGCTGGACCGGCATCCCGGTCACGCGGCTCCAGGAGGCCGAGACCGAGCGCCTCCTGCGTATGGAGGACGAGCTCCACGAGACGGTCGTCGGCCAGGATGAAGCGATTGAGGCGATCAGCCGCGCGATCCGGCGAAGCCGCGCCGGCCTGAAGGATCCTGACCGCCCGATCGGGAGCTTCATCTTCTCCGGTCCGACCGGCGTCGGGAAGACGGAGCTTGCACGTGCCCTCGCCCGCTTTCTCTTCGCCGACGATCAGGCGCTGATCCGGGTGGATATGTCGGAGTACATGGAGAAGTTCTCGGTCAGCCGCCTGATCGGCGCGCCCCCCGGCTACGTCGGCTACGAGGACAGCGGCACGCTCACCAAGGCGGTCCGTCGTCGCCCCTACAGCGTGGTGCTCCTCGACGAGATCGAAAAGGCGCACCCGGACGTGTTCAACATTCTCCTTCAGGTTCTGGACGAAGGTCGTTTGACGGACAATTACGGGCGGGTCATCGACTTCAAGAACGCCGTGGTCATCATGACCTCCAACGTCGGGGCACGTGACATCACTTCTTCCTCGAAGGTGGGCTTCGAGACCGCGGAGGAGGACGCGCTCGACTACGATCGGATCAAAGAGCGCGTGAAGGAGGAGATCGACAGGACGTTTGCGCCCGAGTTCTTGAATCGGCTCGACGACACCATCGTCTTTCATCCGCTCTCGCGCGAGCAGATCGGCCAGATCGTCCACATCCTTCTGCGCGACATCGAGAAACGTCTGGATGAGGAGAACCTCGCGATCCGCCTGACCGACGAAGCCGTCGCTTTCCTCGTGAATGTTGGATACGACACCAAGTTCGGGGCGCGCCCGCTCAAGCGGTCGATCCAGCGCCACATAGAGGATCCGCTCTCCGAGAAGATCCTTATGGCGGAGTTCGCACCGGGCGATGAGATCGAGGTTCTGCTTGCCGAGGACGAGGAGTCTCTGCGTTTCAGGGCGGCGTCCCAGGCCTCGGCCACCTGACCCCAGAGATCCGAGAGGGCGAGCCCTGCTTGTGAAGTCGGGTGTCTCAGCGCTCGCTCTCACCGCCCTTGCGGTTACGGCCCTCTTCCTTCCGGGGAAGGGGGTCGCGCCGCTTCAAGCGCAAGAGCCTCCGCCCGCCTCTGCCGCGGTTCCGGTCGACAGCATCGTCGTGCGCGGCAATCAGCGGATCGACGCCTTCGACATCATCGACCAAAGCGGGCTCAGAGTCGGACAGAGCGTGCGATTCCCGGACATCCAGGACGCCATTCGCCGGCTTTTCTCCACCGGCGCCTACGAAGACGTGCGGGTGAGCGTGACGCCGGGGACGCCCGCCATCTTCTTCATAGATGTCGTCGAACGGCCGTTCATCGTCGACATCGAGTTCCGGGGCCTCAAGAACGTGTCCGAGAACGCGATCCGGGACACGACGGGCCTATTTCGAGGGATGGCCTACGACCCCTCCAAAGTGCTGAGGGCAGAGACGGCGATCGAGGAGCGGCTCACCAACGAGGGCTTCCCGCAGGCGACGGTCGAGCCGGAGTTGGAGCCGGCGGGCATAGGACCGAATCAGTTCCGGCTTCTCTTCCACGTCGATGAAGGCCCGCGCCTCGGCGTGGCCCGAATCTCGTTCGAGGGGAACGAGACGTACCCGGATGAGCTCCTGCGGTCAGCGATGGCGACCGGAGAGGAGGGTTTCCTCTGGTACCAATCCGGGGAGCTCAAACGGGAGGAGTTCCTGACGGACCTGAACACGCGCATCCCGGGCTTCTATGCGGCACGCGGTTTCATCGATGCGGCCGTCGTTGGGGACTCGGTGATCGTGGACCGGACGACGGGAAAAGGCGAGATCATCATCTCGGTGGATGAGGGGACGCGGTTCTACCTCGGCGGGTTCGAGATCAACGGCAACCGACGGTTTCCCACCGCGCTGCTCAAGCGGTACTTCCAGCAGTCGTTCCTGGTCAGCGGGGAGGATGAGGATGGGAACCCGATGGAGCCGATCTACGCGCCCTTCGACGAAGCGGCGTTCCGAGAAGGCGCCGCGCAGGTCAGTGACCTGTACCGAAACGCCGGTTACATGCGGTCGGCGGTCGTTCCGACGGTCGACAAGCTCCCCCCGGATTCCACCGGGCGACGGACGGTCATGGCCTACTGGAACATCCGGGAAGGCGAGCCGACCTACGTTCGCAAGATCACGATCGTCGGCAACGACTACACGCACGACCGGATCATACGGTCCCGCATCTCGCTTCTCCCGGGTGACGTCTTCTCTCAGGCGCGCCTGATCAACAGCGTACAGGCGGTCCATGCCCTCGACTTTTTCGAGCCACTGCCTCCGGAAGAACAGATTCGGATCATAGATCGCCCCGACGGCGACGTGGACATGGTGCTGCGCGTCCAGGAGAAGCAGACGGGGAACGTGAACTTCGGCGTCTCGGCCGCCGGTGCGTTCGGCTTCTCGGGATTCGTGGGCTACCAGCAGCCGAATCTGTTCGGGATGGCCAAGGCAGGCTCCTTCCGCTTCGTTTTCGGAGGACGGCAGCAAGACATCGAGTTGACGTATTCCGACCCGTCGCTCTTCTGGTCGCGCTACTCCGGCACGGTGGGGTTCCGGTCCTCTCGGGATCAGTTCACCAACGTGAGTCTCGGCATCCGCCGAGTGACAGGAGGCTGGTTCGAGATCGGGGTCCCGATCCCCGTTCGCAGCACACGCGCGTTTTTCGGCTACTCCCTGTTCAACGATCAGACGAGCAACCTGGAAGTCTTCGGCTTCGGGCCCAGTGATCCAGCGATCCTCTCGGGCACGCGAAGCACGATCTCGGCTCGCATTCTACGCGACGTGCGCAACAGTCCCATCTTCCCGACCGGGGGCAACCTGAACACCTTGTCGGCCCGCTTCGTCGGCGGCCCGCTGGGCGGTGACGGTGATTACACGAAGTGGAGTTTCGAGAGCGAGTGGTGGGTCCCCGTCGCGCGCTTCGGGGATCCGCTCAATCCGTCGCCGATAGAGCTTGCGGCCGGCATCAAGTTCGGGGGAGGGTGGATCGTTGGCAGCCAGGTCTTCTTTCAGGAGAAGTTCCAGGTTGGCGGCACGCAGGTAGGACAGCAGCTTCGTGGGTACGGAGAGGCCACGGTGACGCCCTTGGGGCACGTGCCGAGAGGTGCTCCGATCAGCGACCTGGACCGCGTCGGCGACTCGTTCTTCACGACGACCGCCCAGCTGGGGCTGAAGCTGACGAACCAAGTCTTCTTGAGCACTTTCGTCGATGCGGGCAACAACTGGTTCCTCGCCGGCGGCTTCAACCCGACGGATCTCCTGGTTGGTGCCGGCGTAGGAGTAAGCCTTGTAACGCCCTTCGGACCGATCGGCCTCGACTACGCGTACGGTTTTGACCGTCGTGACGTGCTCGGCCGGCCGGACCCGGGCTGGAAGCTGCACTTCAAGTTCGGCCGGATCTTCTAGCGGTGACGCTCTGGCGGACCGGCCGCAGGGCTTCACGGGAGAGCTTCACAGGAGAATGAGGCGCATGCGACGCATATCGTTTGTTATGGCGGCCGGACTGATGCTCGGTACGGCGGCCTCTCTGGCAGCCCAAACGAGTCCGGCGACTGAATCGGGCTTCGTGTACGTGAACACGCAGAGACTGCTCGAATCGGCGCCAGGCGCCGTCGACGCACAGGAGACGTGGAATCGCGAGCTCGTTCAAATGCAGGAAGAGGTCCGTCTGATGCGGGTGGAGTTGGACTCGCTCCTAGCGGATTATCGCCGGCAGGAGACGATGCTCTCCGAGGCGGCGCGGCAGACCCGGCAGCAGGAGATGGCCGAGAAGAATCAGACGCTGCAGCAGCGGACTGCGGAGCTCGAGAACCAGGCCAACCAGCGACGACAGGAGCTTCTGCAACCGATCCTGGAGCGCGTTCAGGCCGAGATCGAGAACTTCCGCGCCGAGCGAGGCTTTACCATGGTGTTCGACGCCTCTGCCGCGGGCTTGATCGCGGCAGATCCGACACTCGATGTGACCGATCAGGTCATCGCCCGCCTCCAGGCACAGGGCCCGGCGAGCAGCACGCAGCCGTAGCGCCGGTCGCCGTATACGCGGCGCAGCGGGAGGGCCTACGACGGCCTCGGAGCGCCCGTTCCCGAACCGGGGGCGGGCGCTCTTTCTCAGCAGCTTGCGGATCACGCGCTCGCCCCGCTTTTTCAATCCGAGGTGACCCCTCGCGCACCGTTCCGTACGTCCCGTTGGCACCGAGGGACCAGTCGTTCCAAGAAACCGAACAGGCAGCCGCCGAGAAGAGGATGACCGAGACGAGCTCGAACCAACCGGTGATGGACATCCAACAGATCCTCGACTTTCTGCCTCACCGCTACCCGATGCTCCTGGTGGACCGCATCCTCGAGGTCGAGGAGGGGCAGCGGATCGTGGGGCTCAAGAACGTGACCATCAACGAACCGTTCTTCAACGGCCACTTCCCCGGCCATCCGATCATGCCGGGTGTACTGATCGTGGAAGCGATGGCGCAGGCCGGCGGCTTGCTGATGATGAGCGAGGTGGAGAACGTGGCCGAGAAGGTCGTCTACTTCATGTCGCTGGACGACGTGAAGTGGCGAAAGCCCGTGGTTCCGGGCGATCAGTTGATCTTCGAGGTCGAGCTCGTCCAACGCCGCCGAACGATCCTGAAGATGCACGGCGTGGCCAAGGTCGCGGGCGTGACGGTGGCGGAGGCCACGATGATGGCGACGGTAATGGATCGATGAGCTCAGACCTCGCCGCTCGGACGGGAGCTTGAGATGCCGCTGCGCAAGGTGCGTGAGCAGCGCAAGAAACTAGGCGCGGGGGCCAAGCGCGCCCCTCGCACGGTTACGCTTCTGGTTCTTCTCGTACTGGTGATCCTACTTATGTACTACCTCGGGCGTGTCTAACGAGACGCACTCCCTCCATCCGCCCAACGTGCGGCGTGGCGAGCGGAGGATTCGACAGTGACCCGGATTCAAACGGATGTGCTCGTCGCCGGCAGCGGCATCGCCGGTCTCACCTTTGCGCTCAAGGCCGCCGAATTCGCCCGAGTGGTTCTCGTGACGAAGAAAGACCGGGTCGAATCCGCGACCAACTACGCTCAGGGCGGCGTGGCGGCGGTGTTCGGGGAAGAGGACGCGTTCGCGCTTCACGCCGGGGATACCCTTCTTTCGGGAGCCGGTCTCTGCCACCGTCGCGCGGTCGAGGAACTCGTGCGCGAGGGACCCGAACGAGTACGGGAGCTGATCGAGTGGGGCGTGAGGTTCAGTCGCGAGGGAGCGTCCTTCTCGCTGGGACGGGAGGCTGGGCACAGTGCACGCCGCATCGTTCACGCCGAGGATCTGACGGGAAGCGAGATCGAGCGAGCCCTTCTCGCTGCCGTGTCGACCAAGCCTCAGATACAGATGTTGCAGGACCACTTCCTTTGGAAGCTAGCGGCGGTTACGGAGCCCGGGACTTTGCGGCCTCGTTGTGGGGGGGCGCTCGTTCTCGATGTGCCGGACCAGAAGTGGATAGAGGTGGAGTGCCGAGCCGTCCTGCTGGCGACGGGCGGGTGTGGCAGACTCTACCGGCACACGACCAACCCCGAGATTGCGATGGGCGACGGCGTGGCCATCGGTTGGGAAGCCGGGGCTGCGGTAGCGAACCTCGAGTTCGTACAGTTCCACGCGACGGCCCTCTATCCGACAGGCGATCAGGCGTTCCTCATCTCGGAGGCTGTGCGCGGCGAGGGAGCGGTTATCCGAAACCGCAGCGGCGAGGCGTTCATGAAGCGCTATCACCCGGCGGGATCGCTCGCGCCCCGGGACATCGTAGCGCGAGCGATCGATGCCGAGATGAAGCGGAGCGGAGAGCCCTACGTCCACCTCGATCTGAGTGGCCTGGACGCCGAGCGGGTGCAGGATCGCTTCCCGAACATCCTGCGCGGCTGCGCCGAACGAGGCGTTCGAATCCCCGAGGAGCCGATTCCGGTCGTGCCCGCAGCACACTACCAATGCGGCGGCCTTCTGACCGACTGGGACGGCCGTACCTCGCTCGCCGGACTGTATGCAGCGGGAGAGGTAGCCTGCACGGGAGTACACGGCGCCAACCGCTTGGCGTCGAACTCGCTGCTCGAGGCCGTCGTCTACGCGGAGCGTGCTGCCCGGCGGGTGGAGGCCGATCTGCACCTCGTATCAGGCGTACCCCTTCCACCGGCGGCGCGTCTCCCACAGCTCGATGCGGAGGGCGAGGATCCGGCCTCGATCGAGGAGCGGGTGCGGGATGTCATGTGGGAGCACGTGTCGATCGTGCGCTCCGAGGAGCGGCTGGGTGTCGCCCGGAGCGAACTGGATGGGCTCGTGAAACTCCCGCTCGCGCGCGACGGCACGGCCGCCGGGGCGATGTATTCCCGCCAGGTCGAGTTCGCGCGCGAGGTCGCCCGTCTCATCGTGCGGTGTGCGCAACGGCGTCGGGAGAGCAGAGGTCTCCACTTCACCGAGAGCTATCCATACCGGGACAGCGAGCGATACTTACGAGACACCGTCCTGGCGCGGTGAAGGTGCTCATCCTGGCGACTGGAAAGCCCGGAGCGCTGCTGGGGCCCGCCATCACGGAGTACGAGACTCGGGCAGGCCGCTATTTCTCATTGGAGGTTATCGAGGTGGCGGCGGGCAAGGGGGAGAGTGGTCCGGAGGCGGAAGCCAGGAGGCTTCTCGACCGCGTACCGGAGGGCTTCGACGTCGTGGCGCTCACGCGAGAGGGGAAGCGGATGAGCTCGAAGGGGCTGGCGCGCTATCTCTCGGCACTCGGTCTGTATCGCCGTCCGGGCGTGGCGTTTCTGGTTGGCGGTCCGTACGGGCTCGCTGAGTCGGTGCTCGCCCGAGCGGAGCACAAGCTCTCGCTCTCGGCCATGAGCCTGCCCCGCGACCTCGCCCGTCTGCTTCTGGCAGAGCAAGTCTATCGTGCCGGGACGCTTATCCGCGGCCAGCCCTATCACAAGGGAGCCTAGATGGTGTCCGGCGTCGAACCCGACAGGGCGGAGTGGTTCCGGCATTGGTTCGGCGAGGAGTATCTGCGGCTGTACCCTCACCGCGACCAGGCGGAGGCCGCCGCTGCCGTGCGGCTGCATCTCGAGGTCTCCGGACCTCCACGGGGGCGGTCGCTCGATCTCGCCTGCGGCGAGGGACGGCATCTGCGAGAGTTCAGGCGAGCGGGGGTCGATGCGGTGGGTCTCGATCTGTCCTTTCCGCTGCTCCGACTCGCCCGGCACTCGGAGACGCCACCCTTCCTCCTCGTTCGCGCGGACATGCGAAGGCTGCCCTTTCGCGATGCAGCGTTCAGCGCCGTGACCAGCTTCTTCACCTCCTTCGGCTACTTTGCCGCCAGGGCGGAGGACATAGAAGCGGTACGTGAGATGCGGAGAGTTTTGCGGGCTAAAGGCCGTTTTCTCCTCGACTACTTGAACGCGCCGCACGTGAGGGCGGCTCTGGTGCCGGAGGAAGCTCTGGAGTTGGATGGAGCCTTCGTGCACGTCGTCCGGAGCATCGAAGGCGACGCGGTCGTGAAACGGATACGGATCACGAGAGGAGATGAAGGCCCGCCCAGCGAGCACGAGGAGCGTGTGCGGCTCTACGCGCCGGACGAGCTCGAGACGCTCCTGGCCTCGGCCGGCCTCCTTACGACCCACCGCTTCGGCGACTATGAGGGCTCCCCTCTCACGCCGTCGTCACCTCGCCTCGTACTGGCTGGACACGCCGGATGAGCGAGCGGTTCCGCTTAGAACGTGCCGTCTTCGGGGCCCCTGGCTCTCTGGGATCCCGCTTTGCGGCCGGCGATCCGGCGGCGGTCGATCTCTTTCCGGCGTCGCGGCGCGCGCCGGATGGCTCCGGCGAAGGCGCCGGGGCGTCGCCTCTTCCGCCGTCGTGCGAAGGCCCGGCGCTGCCGGCGGAGGTCTTCGGCGCCACCTCGCCGGAGGCCGTTGCCAAGCTGCGCTCCATCCTTGCCGGAGAAGGGGCACTGGTCACCACCGGGCAGCAGCCATGCCTCTTTCTCGGTCCGCTGTTCGTTCTCTACAAGGCGATGACGGCGATCCGGCTGGCGGCGACACTCGAGCGTAGGCTCGGGCGCCCGATGCTCGCGTTGTTCTGGGTGGCGTCGGACGATCACGACTGGAAAGAGGTCGGCACGACGTGGCTGATCGACACCTCGAATGCGCTCCGCAGCTTCAGGTTGGAGCCCCCGAAGGGGAGGGAGCAGCGGTCGGTCGGCGAAACAGTGCTGGACAGCTCGATCGATGAGCTGCTCGTTGGAATCCGCGAAGCTCTTCCACAATCGGAGTTTATCGACAGTTACCTCGATCTGTTTGGAGATTCATATCGATCGGGCCGGAGCGTCGGCTGCGCGTTCGGCGACGCACTGACGGGAGTGCTGGGAGAACGCGAGATGGTCTGGCTGGACTCCGCGGCGCCCGAGGTCAAGCGAGCTCTGGCTCCCCTCCACACGCGGGCGCTTCGGCATGCTGCCTCCGCGTCTGCAGCGGTGACCCGTTCCACCGAGCGGGTGCGGGAGGCGGGCTTCGAGCCTCAACTCGCGCTCCCCGGCGGGGCCTCCAACTTGTTCCACGATGACGGCAGCGCACGCCGGCGAGTCTACGTGGAGGGCGAATTGGCCCGAGCGGGGAAGCGAGGCGTCGAGCGTCCCCTGGCGGAGGTGGTCGCCGAGATCGAGCGATCTCCCGAGGCATTCGGGCCGAGCGCCGCATTGCGCCCGGTGGCGGAATCCTGCCTCCTGCCGGTATCCGCCTCCGTGCTGGGACCGGCCGAGGTCGCGTACTGGGCCCAGCTTCCAGGACTGTTCGAGTGGGCCGGCATCGACATGCCGCGAACCGTGCCTCGCACGGGCTGGATGGTCATCGAGCCCAAGGTCGCCAGGGTCCTGGAGGCGCTCGACCTGAACCCTCATGACCTCTCCGATGGCGGCGCGGAGATCGTGGAGCGATCGGTGCGTGGAGGGAGGCCTGAGGCGGTCGCCAGAGCCTTGCAGGAGGCGGACGCGGCTCGGGAAGCCGCGTTCGACCTGATCCTCGAAGCCGTCTCGGCCGAGATCCCCGGGATCCGTGCCACGGCCGAGAAGGCACGAGCCGGTGCCCGAAAGGCTGCCCGGCAGCTCGAGAAGGCCGTGGATGCGAGCGTCCTCGAGCGCCAATCCGTTTTGCGTCGCCAGATCGAAAAGACGGCCCGCCACCTCTTTCCGGGCGGTATTCCCCAGGAGCGGGTCTTGAATCCGCTCTATTATCTGGCGCGCTTCGGTCCGGAGGTCCTCGAGAGCCTGGACCGGGAGGTGGAGATGGCGGTAGAAGAGTACGTTGCCCGCCTGGACGGGACGCTCTAGTTCTACCAGTACGGCAGGCACAACTCCAAGGGTATTCGGATCGATGACGCTCTTCTGGGCCCTCATGGTCGTCGTACTGATTCTTCTGATCCCGCTCCTGGCGATCGTGATCGACTCGCAGATCGGTCAGGCGCTCGCCCGGCGCATCGCTCGCGAACCGCCACCGGGTGAGCTCGAAGCCCGCGTGGATGCGCTGGAAGGTGAGCTCAAATACCTGACGGAGTCGGTCGAGGGCCTGCGCGAGGAATCGGTCTTCATCCGCGCTCTCGTGGAGGGACGGAGCGAGCCGCAGGATGCTCTTCCGCCCGGGGGGCAGGGAGCGGCGCGCGAATCCGGTGACTGAGGGAGGCGGACGCCCCTCAAGCCGGGAAGGCCGGAGCGCCACTGCAGTCGGTGCCGGGATACTCGTCAGCCGCCTGACCGGCTTCCTGCGCGATCTCGTGATCGCCCGCTTCTTCGGGACGATGGTGGCCGCCGACGCCTATGCGGCGGCGATCAAGATTCCCAACGTGCTCCGCAACCTTCTCGGTGAGGGGTCGCTCTCGGCCGCGTTCGTGCCGGTCTACAGCGCGCTCCTCGAGGGCGACCGGGACGGGAGCGGGACGCCCTCCCGCTTGGCGCAACGCGTGCTCGGGCGCCTGGTCGTGCTGGCGGGACTCCTCTCCGCGCTCGGGATGGCGCTCGCGCCTTGGTTGACCCGGATCGTGGCTCCCGGCTTCGAAGCAGAGGCATCGGCGCTGACCACCCAGCTCGTGAGGATCCTGTTCCCGATGGCGGGGGTGATGATCCTCGCGGCCTGGTGTCTCGGTGTGCTGACCAGCCATCGCCGCTTCTTCCTCCCGTTTGCGGCTCCGGTGCTCTGGAACCTCGCCCAGGTAGCCGGGCTCCTTCTGGGTGCCCGCCTGGGTTGGAGTCCGCTGATTCGGGTGCTCGCCTGGTCGACGCTGGCCGGGAGCCTGCTACAGCTGGGCGTGCAGCTGCCGACGGCTCGCCGGCTGGCCCGCGGCGCTCGTCCGCTGTTCGATCGCGGTTCGGAGCCCGTGCGCCGCGTCATGCGAAACATGGTGCCGGTGGCCGCAAGCCAGGGGATTTTCCAGCTCGCCAGCTTCGCTGATGTGATCCTTGCGAGCTTTCTGCCTGCCGGGGCGGTCGTCGGCCTCTACTACGCCCAGCGTCTGGCCTATCTGCCGTTGAGCCTGTTCGGGGTCTCCGTCGCCGCAGCGGCGCTTCCCGAGATGTCGCGGCAGACGGGGCCGCAAGCGTTGCGCTCGAGGCTCGTGAACGGGTTCTTCCAGATCCTCTACTTCGTGCTTCCGTCGGCGATCGCCCTGATCCTGTTCGGCGACCTGGCGGTGCGAATCGTCTTCCAACGCGGAGCCTTCGATGAATACAGCACGCAGCTCGTCAGCGGCATCCTGATCGCGTACTCGGTCGGGCTCGTCGCCACGAGCTCGGTCAAGCTCTTCGCGAGCGGTTTTCACGCCATGCAGGACACCAGAACGCCGATGCGCTTTGCGGCGATCTCGGTGGCCTCGGGGATCGCCCTCGGGGCCTCGTCGATGCTGCTGCTGCGTGGTGCCGGCTACGGGGCGCTCTCTGCAGCCGGGCTGGCGCTCGGGGGCTCGGTCGGCGCCTGGTTGAACCTGCTCCTGTTGTGGTCCGGTCTTCGCAGGCGCGTGGGCGCCCTGTTCGAGGCCTCCGCGCTCCGGCCGCTCGTCCGCCTTGGTGTCGGGACCCTGCTAGGGGCGGCGTCCGGATCCGTGACCAGACTGGCGCTGACGGCGAGGATCGGCTCGGAGACGGCGGTCGGGGCAGCCTCCGTGCTGGCCGGAACGCTGCTCGTCGCCGGCGTCGTGTACCTGTCGATCGTCCGAAGGCCCCCGCGCCCGATCTCCGATGGTTGATTCGAAGCGAGAGCAGCTCCAGCGTCAGATAGGCCGCCTTCCCATGGGGGCCGGCGTCTACATGTTTCGGGACTCCCGGGGCAAGGTGCTGTACGTCGGCAAAGCCAAGTCTCTACGCGCGCGCGTAAGGAGCTATCTCGCGGCCGAGCGGGACCCCTCTCCGAAGCAGCGGCGACTAGCCGGCCGGATGGCGTCGGTCGAGAGCTATGTGGTGGAGTCGGAGGCCGAGGCGCTGTTGCTGGAGTGGAATCTGATTCGGGAGTACCATCCGCCGTTCAACATCCAGCTCAGGGATGACAAGAGCTATCCCTACATCCGCGTGACGCTCGGAGAGCCGTTTCCGCGGGTCCTGGTGACGCGGCGTCTCATCCGCGATGGGAGCCGGTATTTCGGTCCGTATACGAACGTCGGCGCGATGAGGAGCGCCCTGCGCACGATCAAGGAGCTCTATACCGTCCGAAGCTGTCACTACGACCTTCCCAGGCAGCTGCCGCCTCGTCCATGCCTCGACTACCACATCGGCCGCTGCAAGGCGCCATGCGTCGGTTACCAGACGGAGGAAGAGTATCGAGGCATGATCGAGGAGATTCTGGAGGTCTTGGGCGGCCGCACCGGCGCGGTTCGCCGCCGGGTTCGCGACAAGATGAAGGAGGCCGCGGACGCCATGGAGTACGAGCAGGCCGCGGAGCTCCGAGATGTGCTGCGGGGGCTCGAGACGATCGAACGACGGCAGGCTGCCGTCGACCATCGCGGGGGCGAGCACGATGTCGTGGGGCTTCGGCGCGAGGGGACGCTGGCGTGCGGCGTCATCCTCAAGGTGAGGGAAGGGCGGCTTCTTGGCCGCGAGATCCATTTTCTCCAGAACGTGGGTGACGAAGAGGATGCAGACCTCACGGCCGCCCTGGTGAGCGGCCATTATCTACGGCGGCAGGACCTTCCAGCCGAGCTCCTCGTGCCGGAGGACTTTCCGGACCGGGAGCTTATTCAGGAGTACCTTTCCACACGGCGAGCAGGCCCGCTGCGCGTGCACGTGCCTCAGCGGGGAACCAAGCGCCGCCTCGTCGAGCTGGCTGCCGCCAACGCCGCCGACCTGCTTAGGGAGGAGAATCTGCGGCTCGACGCGATCAAGGCGGCGGGCGCGCCGAGCGACGACGGTCCGGGCGTTCCGGCGGCCGCGCATCGGCTGGCCGAATGCCTCGAGCTTCCCACCCCGCCGCGGCAGATCGTGTGCTTCGACGTGTCCACGCTCGGTGGCTCGGCATCGGTAGGCAGTGCCGCGTGGCTCTTGGACGGAAAGCCGGTTTCGGATGAGTATCGGCGGTTCCGAATCCGCGAAGTGCCCGATGGGGAGACGGACGATTACGCGATGATGCAGGAAGTCGTCGGACGCTACTTTGATCGCCGAGTCCGGGAGGGAAGGCAGCTGCCCGACCTCGTGCTGGTGGACGGCGGCCGCGGTCAGCTCGCCGCCGCCATGCAGGGGATGGAGGCGGCCGGCGTGTCCGATCTTCCCGCCGTGGCGCTCGCCAAGCGTGAAGAGGAGCTGTACCGTCCGGGCGAGCCCGAGCCGCTCAGGCTCGATCGACGAGACCCGGGTTTGCACTGGCTCCAGCGGGCTCGAGACGAAGCGCATCGCTTTGCGCTCGCCTACAACCGCACGCTGCGGCGACGCCGGCTGCTCAGATCTCGTCTCTCCGAGATTCGGGGTGTCGGGCCGGCCCGTGAGCAGGAGTTGCTCCAGCGTTTCGGGAGCCTCGAGGCGATTCGGAACGCGACGCTCGACGAGTTGGCGGCAACGCCCGGCGTCGGTCCGGGCACGGCAGAGCGCATTCTCACGCAACTCGGGGAGGAACCGGCTTCGTGAGGAGCACCGGTCTTTGCGGAGTTTGCCGGTTCGGCCGGCCGGTCCGCGGCAAGCGTGGATCGACGTACTTGCTTTGCGAGCGATCGCGGGATGACCGGCGCTACGCCCGCTATCCGCAGCTGCCGGTTTATCGATGCCCCGGTCACGCTCCCGTCGTCTCCGAAGCGGCCTCGCAACGCCCAGCGAGCGAGGACGATTGATGGTCCGCACTCGATTCGCTCCTAGTCCTACCGGGTCGCTCCACCTCGGCAACGCGCGTACGGCGGCACTCAACTGGTTGTACGCGCGCCAGCAGGATGGCGCCTTCATCCTCCGTTTCGAGGACACGGATCTGGAGCGCCACGCGCAGGGTGCCGAGCGCGACATCCAGGAGGGGCTCGAGTGGCTGGGGCTGGTTCCCGATGAGGGACCGTTCATGCCCGGGAAGCACGGACCGTATCGGCAGAGCGAGAGAACGGAAATCTACCGCGAGCATGCTGAGTGCCTGCTTGCGGAGGGCCGGGCGTACCGCTGCTACTGCACGCCGGAGGAGCTGGAGGCCCGGCGAGCCGGAGCCAGAGCCGAGAGGGGTGACGTGCGCTACGACGGCCGCTGCAGGAGGCTGTCGTCCGAGGAGGAGTCACGCCTCATCGCCTCCGGACCGCCCGCGTCGATCCGATTCCGGGTCGAGCCGGGCATCGTTCATTATCGAGATCGCGTACGCGGCGACCTGACGGTAGACGGAGAGCAACTCGGAGACCAGGTGATCCTTCGTTCCGATGGGAGGCCCACTTACAACTTCGCGGTCGTTGTCGATGATCTCCTCATGGAGATCTCGCATGTGATCCGCGGGGCGGGGCATCTCTCCAACACGCCGAAGCAGGTGTTGCTGTACGAGGCGCTCGAGGCGGTCCCTCCGGAGTTCCTTCACCTGCCCTCGGTCCTGGCTCCGGGCGGAGGCAAGCTCTCGAAGCGTGCCGGCGCTCCGGGGCTGCTGGAATACCGGGACAAGGGATACCACCCGGACGGTCTCCTCAACTACCTCTCCCTCCTCTCCTGGTCCAGCCCCAGCGGGAAGGAGGTGCTGTCGCGCGATCAGCTGGTCGCTGAGGTCGATCTGGACCGTATAGGTGCCGCCAATCCGGAGGTCGATCCCGAGAAGCTGCGTTGGCTGTCCGGTCAACACTACCGGCAGGAAGGGATCGCTGTGCTGGAACGGGGGCTCGACGACCGATTGGAGGGCAGGTTCGCGCATGACGCTCGGCAGCTACGGGCGCTCGCCGAGGTGCTGCGCGAGCGCATACAGATCCTGGACGACGCCGATGCCATCTGCGAGCTCGTCTTCCCGCAGCCGGATCTCTCGAGCGCGGACGCCGTGGAGGCGCTTCGGGAGCCAACGGCGGGTGGAGCGCTGCGCCAGGTAGCGCAGCGCTGGGAGACCCTGCAGAGCTGGGGGCGGGCCGAGTTGAAGGAGGAGCTCGCCGCCGCGGGGCAAGCGGCGGGCCTCAAGGGCCGTCTGCTCTATCACCCGGTGCGTGCCGCGTTGACCGGGGCGGTACAGGGTCCCGATGTACCGGATGTGGCCTACATCCTGGGCCGGGAGACGACGGCCGCGCGCCTGGAGGCCGGGCTGGAAGCGGCGGAGGGTGGCGAGGCCGCGGAACCTTGATCTCCTTCTCCCTCGAGTGCGGCGCGTGCGGAGAGCAGCTGGAGTTCGCCCCCCGAGCATCGGTCTGTCCGGCATGCTCGCAGCCGCTTCTCGTGCGTTATCCCCTCCGTGACATGGACGGGCCGGAGCTGGTCGAGAGCTGGAACCGACGGCTCTGCGACGTCGGCATGTGGCGTTTCCGCGAGATCCTCCCCGTCGCGGCCGGCGAGACGCCGGTAAGTCTCGGAGAGGGCGCGACACCACTTCTGGCTCTCGGAAGTATCGACGGCCTGGAAGGGTTGCGCGCCTACGTCAAGGATGAGGGACGGAATCCCACGGGAAGCTTTAAAGATCGCGGCCTGTCGGCGGCTGTGACGCGGGCCGTTCTGGACGGCAACTCATCCTTCGTCATCCCGAGCGCCGGAAACGCCGGGGTCTCGCTGTCCGCCTACGCCAGCCGGGCAGGGAAGAGTGCCCGTGTCTACCTTCCGGCCGACACCCCCGAAATGGTGGTGCGGCGAACGCGGGCGGCGGGTGGCGAGGTGCGGCCCGTCGATGGCCTGATTACCGATTGCGGCGCAAAAGCCCGTGAGCATGCGGTCCGCACTGGAGCCTTCGATCTCTCCACCCTCCGCGAGCCCTATCGTATCGAAGGCAAGAAGACGATGATGCTCGAGATCGCGCAGGCGCTCGGCTGGCGTGCTCCTGATGCGATCGTCTATCCGACGGGAGGCGGCACCGGATTGATCGGCAGCTGGAAGGTGCTCGGGGAGTTGGCGGCGTTGGGGATCGTGACAGCGACCACGCGCTGCTTTGCGGTGCAGGCGGAGGGTTGTGCTCCGATCGTTCGAGCCTTCGAAGAAGGCGCGGACACGGCGCAGCCTTGGATCGGGGCGCGGACCCGAGCCTACGGCCTCAGGGTCCCATCGGCCCTCGGTGATAGGTTGATCCTGAAGGCGTTGCGAGAGAGCGGAGGAGGGGCGGTCGCGGTTTCGGACGTGGAATCTGAAGCTGCGGCCGCGGAGCTGGGCCGAGCAGGCATCAGCGCCTGCATCGAGGGCGGTGCGACGCTGGCGGCCGTCAGGCGGCTGAGGGATGACGGGAGACTCGTCGATGGCGAGACGATCGTTCTGTTCAACACCGCGCACGCCCTCGTCTACTGAGGACCAGGTTTGCCACCGATTCGCGTCGACGGCCTGCCGGGATCTCCCTAAACGGGGTGTCCAGCTCCACTGTGGCAGCGGATCCGCGAGGCGAGGTGGTGGGTACGAGGGATCGGGTAAGGCGAGGACCGACGGGGTACTGGCGTGGGGGACGGATACGGTCGAAGTTGCCTGCCGGCGACCGGGTGGTCGCCGACCCGCGGGACTACATGAACTCGAGAAAGGGAAGTCCTAGCAAATGAACAACTCAGGAGGGAGAGTCCTGCCTCTCGCCATCGCCCTGATGACTTTCGCCGTCATCCCCACCGGTCTTGCGGCGCAGGAGGACGAGTGCCGGCTCTTGTCGAACGCTCAGACGGAGGGGGCTGTCCAGAAGCTGACGCAGGCTGGCGAAACGGCGGACCCTGAGGCTCAGCGGGCGCTCTATGCGGAGGCATTGGAGGACCTGCAGTCGGAGATTAGAGACGACGACGATCCCACGGCTTTGTGGCTGGCGGCCGAGGCACATATCGGACTGGGAGAGTTCGAGGCGGCCGATGCGCTGCTGATCCGGTTCGTCGCTACGAACCCGGCCTGCCAGGAACGCTCGGACAACTCGAGATTCAATGGCTGGGCGACCGCCTACAACGAGGCGATCCAGCACTACCAGGCGGGTGACATGGAGGGAGCGCTCGCTGCCTTCCTCAGTGCGAACGCGATCAAGAAGGACTCGCGGGCCTTCAACAACGCTGGGCTGCTGTATCAGAACCTAGGCGACCCTGAAGCCGCGATCGAGCAGTTCGAGCAGGCCGTCCAGGCGGACGATCCCAGCGATCAGGCGCGGGATGCGTCACTCAATCTGGCCGAAGCGCTGCGGGCAGCCGGCCGGGCGGACGCGGCGCTCGAGATGCTGAGGGTGTTTGCCGAAGCGCACCCGACCGACGTAATGGCTGAGCTGAATTACGCCGTGGCTTTGACGATAGAGGGTGATCCGGCCGCGGCGCAGCCGACGTTCACGAAGCTGCTGGCCCGCGACGATCTCACGCTCGACCAGTGGAACCAGGTGGGAGTGGGACTCTATGAAGCCGAGTCTTTCGAAGACGCGGTCACCGCTTTCCAGAAGGCTCGAGACTTGAATCCGTATGATCGGGATGCCCTCAACAATCTCGCGACCGCGGCTCTGGAAGCCGGTCAGATCGAGCTCGCCGGAGAGCTGGGCGAGTTGCTCGTCCAGAGGTATCCGTACGACTTCGACGCCTACACGCTTCTAGCCAACACGGCCAGCCAGAGGGAAGATCCTGTCCTCGCCCTCAAGGTCATTCAGGAGCGGGGCGGCCTGGCGTTCAGCCTCGAGAACGTGCAACTCCGGGAGCGGGGAGAGAACGCGTACGTGGTGGAGGGCTTGGTCATGGGTCGAACCGAGGAAGCCGCCGGCCAGGTGGCCGTGCCGATCGAGTTCCTCGACTATCAGGGAGAGGTGGCCGCCACGGAGCAGCTTCAGATCGTGATCCCGGCCAACGGGGAGACCGAGATCTTCCAGGTGGAGTTGACGAGCGGCGTGCCGATCGCGGGCTTTCGCTTCCAGAAGGTCGCGAGCGGCTAGTCGGAGCCACGCACCTCCTCAAGTTCATCGTCTGATGGCCGGTAGCGGGCGACGAACCCGCAGCGTGGCGTCCGCCCACGACGGGACGTCGACATGCGAGTCGTGCGGGCGGACGCGGTCCGAGACATCGACCTACTGTCCCTGGTGCGGACTGCTCGATCAGCCACAGGTCTGTGCACGTCATGGGAGTCACATGGCGTTCTACCGCTGCACGGTATGCGGGTCGAACCTGTGCTCCGAGTGCCGCCGCGGAGGGCGACGCACGGCATTATGTGCGGACCACGAGCACGTGCGGTTGATCTCTGGCTGGGCCGAGGCCGCTCGCAGCACGTACGAGGCCGAGGCCGAGGTCCTGGCCGGCCGCCTGAGGATGGCGGACGTGGATGTTCAGGTCTTCTCCCAGAAAGACCACGCCAACGTCGTGGCTTTAGGCGCCCTTGCCCTCGTAAGGGTGCTCGTTCCGGTCTTTCAACTCCAAGAGGCTCAGCGGGTCCTCGCCGCGGAGACCTCCTAGTGCATCGTCTCGGGATGCGTCGGCCCTCTAGGGACGGCGTGACTTCTGAGGCAGCACACTAGCCGCGCCATGCAAGCCCGGGCCGGAGGGGCGAGTCGCGGGTCCGCCGGCACCTGGGCTCCCGAATGATCCGGGTCGCACAAGTCCGCAGAGACTCCATCGGGGCCGACCTCGACATCCAGGTTGGCTCTGGTCTTCTCCGCCTCAACGGAGAGGAGCTGCGTGACGCCCTCGATCTCCAGTACCTGGAAGCCACCGAATTCGTGGAACTGGAAGCCGAGCTGCCCAGCGGCAGGCGCGTCACGTACGAGATCGAAAAGGACAGCTCGGAATCTCTGGGGCTCGTGCCAGAAGCCGATCTGATCCGGCGCTGCACGAACGCGTGCCCCTTCTGCTTCGTCAAGGGAAACCCGAAGATCGAGAAGCTGCGGACCACGCTCTACATCAAGGACGACGACTACCGACTCTCCTTCATGTACGGGCATTACGTGACACTGACCAACCTGAGGGAGGAAGACTGGGAGCGGATCGAGGAGCAGCGTCTGTCGCCCCTTTTCGTGAGTGTCCACGCGACCGATCCGGAAGCGAGAGCGAAGATGCTGGTGAACCCGAGATCCCGGGAGATCAACGAACAGATGGATCGGCTCGAGGCCGCCGGAATCGCGTTCCACGCCCAAGCGGTGCTCTGTCCCGGCATCAATGACGGTCCAGTCTTGGACCGGACGATCATCGAGCTGTACGAGCGCGGCGCGTCGGTCCTTTCGCTTTCCGTCGTTCCGGTGGGGCTCACTCGATTCAACCAGGATTCGGGCGTGCGGTCCCTGACGCCGGAAGAATGCACGCGCGCGCTTCGCCAAACGGCCCAGGTCCGCCAACGAGCGCTCGCCGAGCGTGGCTACGCGTGGTGTTACGCATCCGACGAGATGTTCCTGTCGGCCGGGCTGGACGTACCCGGACGGGAGTACTTCGACGACGAGGAGCTCGTCGGGAACGGAGTCGGCGCGATCTCCGGGTTCCGCGAGGCCATTCGTGCCGACCTTCCGCGCCTCCCCAGCCTCGCCGGACTCAGGATCCTCCTCGCCACAGGCACCGCCATGGGACCGACGCTCGAGGAGCTCGGCCGCGAGCTGCAGGATGCGTGCGGCGCGGAGGTCAGGACGGTCGCCGTGGCCAACTCGATGTACGGACAGCAGGTGACGAGTGCCGGGTTGATCTGCGGAGCCGACTACCTGGCAGCGCTGCGTGCCGTCGAGCCTTACGACGTGGCGATCCTCTCGCGCTCCGCGGTCAATGAGGGGGGCTTCTTCCTCGACGACCTCTCGCTTGAAGAGGTTCGCGTCGCCGTGCCCGAGGCCGAGATTCGCGCGGGCGACCATGTGACGGACGTGCTTCTGGGATGGACGTGAGTCCCGCACCACCGAAGACCGGGCTCGCGGAGCTTCCGACCGTGGCGATCGTCGGACGCCCCAATGTCGGCAAGTCGACGCTGTTCAACCGCATCGTAGGCCGGCGCATGGCGATCGTGGCCGAAGAGCCGGGGGTGACGCGCGACCGCCAGTTCGCCGCGGCCGACTGGGGAGGCCGGCCCTTCCTTCTGGCCGACACCGGCGGTGTCACGGATACGCCCGGGCGGGGGATCGATGCGGAAGTCCGGCAGCAGGTGCTCGCGGCCATCGCTCACGCGGACGTCATCCTTTTCGTCGTCGACGGCCGGGAGGGCGTGACGCCCGTCGACGAGCATGTCGCCGATCTCCTTCGAACCTCCGGCACGCCCGTGCTCCTGGCTGTGAACAAGGTCGACGAACCCCTCGGATCGCTTGCGCACATCGAGTTCTACGAGCTCGGGCTCGGCGAGCCCGCTCCCGTCGCCGCTCTTTCCGGCAAGCAGAGCGGCGACCTGCTCGATCGGCTGATCCGGCTGCTCCCGGCGAGCGAAGCAGAGGGCGAGCAGGCGTACGATCTGAGCCTGGCGGTCATCGGCAAGCCGAACGTGGGAAAGTCCAGCTATGTAAACCGGCTTCTGGGCGAGGATCGTGTGATCGTCGCCGAGGAGGCGGGGACGACGCGCGACGCGATCGACACGTATCTGGATTTCGAGGGTGTCCGGATCCGCCTGGTCGATACGGCGGGACTCCGGCGCCGCTCGCGGGTGGAGGGCGAGCTCGAGTTCTACAGTCGCCTTCGTGCGGCCCGAGCGATCGAGCGATCGGACGTCTGCCTCCTGATGGTCGATACCGCAGCCGGTGTGACGAACCAGGATTTCCGGATCGGAGAGCAGGCGTGGGAGGCGGGATGTGGCCTGGTGCTCGTGGCCAACAAGTGGGACCTGGGAGAGGATCGCGGGCCGGCCGTCCACGCCCAGTTCGAGCGCGACCTTCGCGAGCGCGCTCCTTTTCTCCGCAAAGTACCGATCATCACGACGTCGGCTTTGACCGGTCTCCGCGTCCGAAAGGCCGCTGAGCTGGCGCTCGAGGTCCAGAAGCGACGCCAGCAGCGAATCCCGACAGCCGAGGTCAACCGGGTACTCGGCGAGCTGGCGGACCGCCTCCAACCACCGCAGAGCTCGCGGGGCGAGGTCAAGATACTGTATGGCACCCAGGTGTCATCCTCGCCGCCGTACTTCGTGTTGTGGCTGAACCGACCCAAGGATCTCGCCACGCACTATCTTAGGTACATCGAGAACGGCTTCCGCGATGCCTGGAATTTTCTCGGAACGCCGATTCGCTTCCGCTTGAAGAGACGGGAAGAGGCACGCAGGTGAGACCCGCACTGTTCGTCATCGCCGCGTATCTTCTGGGTTCGATCCCCTTCGGCTACGCCGCCGGCCGGCTGGCGCGTGTCGATCTTCGGGCTACCGGCAGCGGAAACACGGGGGCCACGAACGTCTATCGCTCGCTCGGGCTGTGGTGGGCGGTGCCGGTCATCCTCCTGGACGTGCTCAAGGGCTTCCTGCCCGTGTGGCTGTTTCCGATGTGGGACGGAAGAGCGTGGCCGTACCTGGCGATCGTTTACGGAATCGCGGCCGTGGCCGGACACGTCTGGTCCGTTTTTCTGCGTCTGCGCGGTGGGAAGGGAGTGGCAACGGCGGCCGGGGTGATGCTGGCCCTGGCTCCGATCGCCGCGACGATCGCGATGCTCGTATGGGTTGGCCTCGTCCTGATCACCGGCTTCGTGTCCGTCGCATCGCTGATCGCCGCCACCCTGGTTCCCGTTCTGGCCTACTTCGAGGACGCTCCCATCGAGACGATCGCCTTCTCGCTGGGAATCGCGAGCTTCGTCTGGTGGACGCACCGCTCCAATCTGGTTCGTCTCGTCCATGGAGAGGAACTCGGATTTCGAGCGGTTCGCCCATTGAGAAAGGCCGGCCGGGAGAAGCAGGGTGAGCCGCGTCGGGAGGAGCCGTGAGCGACTCGGTGGGCGTGCTCGGAGGAGGAAGCTGGGGCACGGCGCTGTCGCACGTGCTGGCCCGAAACGGGGCGAGCATAACCACCTGGTGTCACAGCGCGGCCGTTGCCGAGGAGATCAACGGGGAGCGGCACAACGCGAAGTACCTGCCGGGTATCGAGCTGGCGCCGTTCGGAGCCACGACCGAGATCTCCGCTGCCGTGGCCGGTGCGGACGTTATCGTGTGCGTGGTTCCGTCTCACCACGTGCGGGAGGTGCTGGGTCGAGCGAAGCAGCACCTGAGTGGCACGCCGATCCTCGTGAGCGCCTCCAAGGGCATCGAGGTCGGAACCGACCTGCGGATGAGCGAGCTTTTCGCGGAGGTCCTCGGCGATGGTGCGGCAGCGGATTGCGTGGTGTTGTCGGGTCCGAGCTTCGCTGAAGAGCTCGTACGGGGACTGCCCACCGCCTGTGCTGCCGCCTCCTGTTCGGAGGTGAACCGCCACCAGGTTCAGCGGCTGTTTCAGAACGATCACTTTCGCGTCTACACGCTCGGAGATGTGGTGGGGACCGAGCTGGGCGGATCGCTCAAGAACGTGATCGCGCTCGCCGCGGGCATCAGCGACGGGCTCCGGTTGGGCAACAACGCTCGAGCCGCCTTAATCACACGCGGGCTCGCGGAAATCAGCAGGCTGGCGACGCGCCTCGGCGCCGAGGAGCATACCCTGGCCGGCCTTGCGGGGATCGGGGATCTTATCCTGACGTGCACCGGCGATCTGAGTCGCAACCGCACGGTCGGTCTGGCGATCGGAGCGGGACACTCTCTTGACGAGGTGCTGGCGGGGATGCACAACGTGGTCGAGGGCGTCCGAACCACCAGGGCGGCGGTCGAGCTCGCCGACCGCTACCACGTGGAGATGCCGATCGCGAGCGCCGTTTACTCGATACTGTACGAGGGCGTGGCGCCCGCGCAGGCGCTGACGAACCTGATGGCACGGGATCCGAAACCCGAACGCTGGAGCTGAGCAAGTTGAACGACCGAATCGCAGCCAAGGAGTACTATTCGATCGGCGAGGTATGCGAGATCACCGATCTCAAACCGCACGTCCTGCGTTATTGGGAGAGCCAGTTTCCGGTGCTCAGGCCGACGAAGAACGCCGCCGGAAACCGGGTGTACCGGCGTCGTGAGATCAAGCTCATCCAGCTCCTCAGACACCTCCTCTACGGCGAGAAGTACACGATCGAGGGAGCCCGTCAGAAGCTGGATCAGCTGCGAAAGCAGGGCAAGTTGGCGAAGGCCTCTCGAGTCGCCCTGGAGGCGGAGACGGTTCGCGACGTGCGTCGGGAGGTGGATTCGCTGGTCGAGGTGCTCGGCTCGATTTGATCTCGCACCGAGCCTCGCCGCCGGAGGGCGGCACCGACGAGGGTGTGCGCCCCCTGCATTTCCTTTGTACGAACGATGACGGGATCGATGCGCCGGGACTGGAGCTTCTCGTCCAGGCGGCGGAGAAGCTCGGCGAAGTCTTCGTGGTGGCTCCGGATCGTCAGAGGAGCGCCTCGAGTCAATCGCTGACGTTGCGAAGCCCCATCACGAAGACGGAGGTGTCCGCCGGCCGGCTCGCCCTCAGCGGCACTCCGACGGATTGCGTTCTCATTGCCATCGAGAAGCTGTGCGGGGAGCGGTACGGGCGTCCGCCGGACTTCGTCCTCTCCGGCGTGAATCACGGCGCCAACATGGGCGAAGACGTTCTCTACTCCGGTACCGTGGCAGCCGCGATAGAAGGAACCATCCTCGGTGTTCCGTCCATCGCCCTCTCCTTCACAGGTCGGGATACCGAGCGGTTGGCTGGCTACGGCGACGTGCTGGAACGCCTCCTGCGGGTCCTCGTCACTCGAGATGACTTTCCCGAGGACACCCTGTTGAACATCAACCTGCCCGATCTACCGTCCGAAGAGGTCGTGGGCTCGCGCGTGACGGTCCTGGATAGCCGCCAGTACGTCGGTTCGGTCAACCATCTCGATCCAGCGGGCCGCGACGAGTTCTGGATCGGGGACGGAACGCCGGACTGGAAGGGGAGTGCCGAATCGGACTTCAGCGCGGTGGTTGCGGGGTATGTGTCGATTACGCCGCTGCATCTCGATCTTACGAACTTTCGGCTTATCGAAAGGGTGCGGAGTTGGCCGCTCGAGCTCTGACGGGCGCCTACCAGAGGGATCGGCACCGCCTCGTCGAGCGATTGCAGGCGTCCGGCATCGAAGATCTGGCGATCCTGCACGCCTTCGCCTCGGTTCCTCGCCACCGTTTCCTGCCCGAGGCGGTTCGCCACCGAGCCTACACCAACGCCGCTCTGCCGATCGGGCACGGGCAGACGATCTCCAGGCCGGGGGTGCACGCCTTGCATCTGGCATTGTGCGAGCTCGGCGGCGATGAGCGAGTGCTCGAGATCGGTACAGGTTCCGGCTTCCAGACCGCCCTGCTATCCCTGCTCGCCGGAGAGGTATACAGCATCGAACGGATTCCGGAGCTGGCTGAAGCTGCCCGTCAGGCGCTACAAGAAACGGACGCGGAGGGTGTGCACCTGCTAATCGGAGATGGAAGCGGCGGCTGGCCGGAGGCCGCACCGTTCGACGTCATACTCATCGGGGCGGCCGCTCCCGAGCCGCCCGCTCATCTCTACCCGCAGCTCGCACCCGGCGGTCGACTCATCGTGCCGGTCGGAGACGCAGAGCATCAGGCGTTGGTCCGAGTCCGGGCCCGGCAGGGAACGTTCGACGTAGAGACCATCGACCGCGCGCGCTTCGTGCCGCTCATCGGTGCACGGGGATGGTGACCACGGCGGGGTCGAGGGGAGGGGCAGGGGAGGCGAAGGGCCGGCCTGGCCTGTTTCGTCGGCTCTATCATTGGGTGCTGGATTGGGCCCACCGTCCAGGCGGTCCCATAGCGCTGCTCGGCATCGCCGCCGCCGAGTCGTTCATCTTCCCGATTCCGCCCGACGTCCTGCTGATACCGCTGTCGCTCGGAAACCCACGCCGGGCGCTCCGGTTCGCCGCCCTGTGCACGGTCGGGTCGGTGCTCGGCGCCATGCTGGGCTACCTCATCGGCGTCGGGCTCTACGAGAGCGTCGGACGACCGATCATGGAGCTGTATGGATACGCCGACGAGTATGCTGCGATAGGCCGAGCCTACCGGGCGAACCTGGTTCTGGCTCTGGGTACCGCAGGCTTCACGCCTATTCCGTTCAAGGTCTTCACGATTGCAGCTGGCGGCTTCCACGTGCCGTTTCTACCGTTCGTGGCGGTCACGGCGGTGAGCAGGGGGATGCGCTTCTTTCTCGTGGCTGGCCTGATTCGAGCCTTCGGTGAACCGATTCGGGAGTTCATCGAGCGTTACTTCAACCTCCTCACGGTGTTGTTCACGGTGCTCCTGATCGGTGGCTTCGTGTTGCTCGGTGTCTTCTCCGCGCGTTGACGCTCCCTTCCTTCCGCCGGTAGCTTCTTGAGCCTATGAAACAGAGTGGAACGGCCGGCCACCGGCCGGCAGCGGCCGAAGAGGCCGAAGCGGCGTTCGCACCCGTGCGGGCAGAGGAGGTCGCAGAGCGCGTCAGGCAACGGCTGCGCGACTATCCAGATTTTCCGAAGCCGGGGATTCTCTTCCGCGACGTGATGCCGCTGTTCCAGGATCACGTCCTGTTCTCCGATGTGATCGAAGTCCTCGCCGATCATGCGACGGCAGTCGGCGCGCAGAAGATCGCCGGCATAGAATCGCGAGGCTTTCTGTTCGGGGTTCCCGTCGGGCTGCGGCTGGGGATTCCGTTCGTTGCCGTGCGGAAGAAGGGCAAGCTTCCGGGCGAGACCGTCACCGCCGAGTACGCGCTCGAGTACGGCAACTCGCATCTGGAGCTGCAGGCCGATGCCGTCAGCCCCGGTGAGCGCGTCCTGATCGTCGACGATCTCCTGGCGACGGGCGGAACCGCCGCAGCGACCGCTTCGCTCATCGAGGAACTCGGTGGCACCGTGGCAGCGCTTCAGGTGCTCGTCGAGCTGGCGGCGCTGCCCGGAAGGGAAGCGGTGGCCTCGTATAACATATTTTCATTAATTACGTTATAAATACTTATCTAACCCTGTTAGAGAGAACTAGGATAGATGCCTGGAGCGGTAGCTAAGAAAAAACGCAAAGACGACCTCTCGCAGGAGGACCGGTTCCTCCATTTCATCGAGGAGGGAAGCGCTTGGGTGCAGGCCCATACGCGCGCCGTCCTCATGATCACGGTCGGCCTCGTCCTTCTCGTGGGCGGCGTCCTGTATTACCGGAGCTACCGCGAGAGCCTGCGGACGCGGGCGGCGATCGAGCTGAACCAGCTTCGCGCGACGCTGACGATGGCCGACGCGGTCCCACGACTGACCGGTTTCGTGGCGCGATTCGCCGGCACCCCCGCGGCGACCGACGGTCGCTTGCTTCTTGCCAAGATCCAGTTGCAGTGCGGACAACCCCAGGCGGCACTCGAGGTCCTCGATCCCATTGCCTCAGAGCCCGTGGATGTCCCGAGCGGGTACGCCGTCAAGCTGCTTCTCGCCGAAGCTTACAAGAACTCCGGGGAGTATGAGCGATCCCTGGCACAGCTGGATGCGATCATCGACGGCGCCTACGTGCCCTACCAGCGACACCGCGCGCTGGCAGAGCGGGGAAGGCTCCTCGCGAGCCTCGGCCGCCTCGAGGAGGCTGAGGTGGCCTACCAGCGGCTGGTGGACGACGAAAGTGCCACGGATGACCTCTATCGGGTGCGTCTGGGCGAGATCCAGGCCATGATCGCCTCCGGAGCCGCCCCTGAGCCGACCGCCTTCTCGGCGCCGGCGCCAACTCCTCCCGAACAGGGTGTCGGGGCTCTGGTCCCCGATAGCGAGGCGGCCGAGCCGGGCGAATCGGCTCCCGATGCCGAGCTTCCGGACACAGCGTCTTCACTCGACCCCTCGGACGGCTCGCCCGCCTCTGGCCCGGCTATGGATTCCTCCACCGCCGATGACGCCCTATCCCCGGACTCCGTCGTGCCCAACGACCCGGCGGCCGGAGGCTCCAGCTAGGCGCTCGGGCCAACAGACCGGTTCTGGAGTCCACCCGCTCTCGACGAGCCCTCAGCGCCCGTCAGCGGCTCACCGTCTACGAAGCCAAGCCCACCCCCGCGGAGGCCGCCGTTTCACCCTGTCCGCGCGTTCTGAGGGCTTACTTTCTCGTCTACTCCACCGCTCGGACTCGAGCTCTTCCTTTCCTTGCTTCTCGTGTTTCCTTTAACAGTGTGTGGTTCGCCCTGTCCGCGTGTTCTCGACCGTGCTCTGGAAGAGGTCCTGAATGCCCGCCCAGCAACGGCGCATAATGTACATTATGTAAACTTATAGCCAAGCCCCAGTTCTTCCACGGGGTCCCCCTTCTCCGCATGAAGCCAGACGTCCTGGTCGCTTCTCAGGCGACCTGAGTCGAGTGGGGCTAGATGGCCGTAGCGTTGCGAGTTGGACTTAGAGACGGCCGAAGAGAGCCTTGAGGCGAAGCGACCAAACGCGCCAGATCGCCTCCCGCACGATCGCGCCGGACATCTTGCTCTCTCCCTCGGCGCGCTCGACGAAGACGATCGGAATCTCGGCGACGTCGAAGCCGCCCTTCCAGGCCCGCACGTTCATTTCGATCTGGAAGGCGTATCCGGTCGACGCGACATGATCGAAGTCGATCGCCTCTAAGACTTGCCGCCGAAAGCACTTGAAGCCGGCAGTACTGTCGGTCAGACGTAGGCCGGTGACCCACCTGGCGTACTTGTTGGCCGCGTAACTCAGCAGCAACCTGGACATCGGCCAATTCACGACGTTGACTCCCCTCAGGTAGCGGGAGCCCACGACTACGTCGTGGGCCTCGATGGCGACCAGAAAGTCGCTCAGATAGGCCGGATCGTGGGAAAGATCGGAATCCATCTCGAACAGAACGTCGTATCCACGCGCTAGGCCTTCGCGGAAACCGGCCAGGTAGGCCGAGCCGAGGCCCAGCTTTCCGGCGCGGTGAATGACGAAGACTCGGTCGTTCTCCCCCGCCATCTCCTCGGCGAGCTCGCCGGTCCCGTCGGGAGAGGCGTCGTCGACGACGAGGACGTCGAGACGGTCGTCCTGAGCGAGGATTCGCGGCACGATCTTACCGAGGCTCTCACGCTCGTTGAACGTCGGGAGCACCACGAGCCCCCTTCCCTCTCCACTGGCCTTCGCGCGGAGATCTTCGGAGCGTAAGTCCCCGGAGCGAAGCTCGATGGGAGGTGGCCCGCCGGTGCCGGATCCTCCCGCCGAGGGCTTCAAGGACTCATCAGCCAACCGTTCGATGTCCCCATCTTCATGCATCGTCAGGATGCATCCCTCCTTTACCGAGGCCGCCGCGCAAGAGCACGGCGATGCCGAACGCCGCCAGCTCGGAGACGATGGTCCACAGGCGAGCGAGCAGGGCGATGCCCACCGCGGCCGCCGCCGGAAGCGGCGTGGCAGCGGCCAGCAGCACCGTCATCGCACCCTCCCGGACGATGAGGCCGCCGGGCGTCACCATCGAGAGATAACCCGCCACGTAGCTAGCCGCGAACACACCGGTGAGCGTCCGGATGTCACTCACCGGCGCCTCCGACACGCCCGCGACCAGGAACCAGAAGCCCGCCCCGTAAACCCACCACGCAACCAGGAGTGCCACACCTAGCAGCCATGAGTAGGCCCTGTCCGTAGGGCGCTCGGGCTCGATCACGGATGGGACCGTCGAGCCGTGCTCTCGCAGCAGCTTGGCGAGAGCAGCGGTGGCTCGACGGAGGATGCCGGGGTGGAGGATCAGGCTGAGCACGACGGCGAGGCCGACCGGCAACAGGAGGGAGCCCCCGAAGGCGTCTCCGATCCGATTCCCGAGCGTCAGAAGAGCCGCGGCGATCCCGCTCACCAGCACGACGATCTGGAAGACCAGCGCCGACACGAGCCCCACCGAACCGGAGCGGCCCGTGCCCCGCATGAAGGCCGCCAGACCTGCCAGCTGCCAGACCTTGCCCGGGATGTAACGTCCCAGGTTGGAGCCGATCCAGGCCGCCATCCCCTCCGGATACCGGATGTCCTCGCCCCAACGCCGAGCAAGCCAGGTCCACAAGGCCGCCATGCCGAGAAGGTTCAGCGTGCCGAGCCCGACGGCCGCGAGAAGCCATTCCGGCCGTGCGATCCGGGAAGCGGTCGTCGATCCTCCGAGCTCGGCGAAGGCGCTCCACTGACCCTGGAGGGCGAGCATGATGAACAGGAGCGCCCCGAGCAGGAAGGCGGCGAGCGCGAACCGCTTCCACCGGTCGGTCAACAGGGCACCGTGGCCTCGTCTCGGTTGGATTCGGCTCGCCGCCGGAGCAGCAGCCAGGCGGTGACGAGCAAGGTGACGGTCACGGTGAGGCCGGAGATGATGGCGGAGACGAAAAGGGAGGTCGATCGGAACCTGAAGACCAACTCGTGCTCTCCCGCGGGCACCTGCACGCCGCGGAAGGCGACGTTGGTGCGTTGGATCGGGACTTGATTCCCGTCGATCCACGCCTCCCAGTCCGGATGATAGATCTCGCTCACGAAGAGAAGGCCGGGTCGCTGGGCGGACACCGAGAAGACGACCTCGTTTGGCGTGTAGGATCGGATGCTCGCGTAGCCGCTGCCGGCCGAGATCTCGGCCCTCACCCTCGGATCGCCAGGTCCCGGGGGAGCGCCGGCGTAAGCCCACGTCTCCACCACCGCTCGTTCCAGCGGGTCGACGAGCGCGAGCGTGGCGTCCAGCGCAGCCGTCGAGTCATCGACCGTCACGACGCTGGCCGGAAAGAAGGCGTGCGGCGTCGTGTCCGAGACGCGATAGACCCGCCCCTTCCTCCCCTCGGCCGCCACCGTGAGAAAGGGAAGCTCGAGCCGCTCGGCCGTGGCCAGGTACTTGAGGTCGAGCAGCGACCACAGGACCCGGCGCCCCCCCAGGTTCCTGTACTCCAGCCCGCCCACCAGCCGCTCGTACCACTTGAGCCTGAAGTTCTGGCTGCCGGTCACCGCCGGAATCGCGAAGTACATGAGCTCGTTGGGCCGGTAGGAATCTGGCAGCGGCCACGTTCGAGCGCCGGGCGCCATCTCGGCGGCCAGGCTGCGCAGCGCCGGGTCCGTCGGCAGCAGCTGTTCCTCGGGGAGTGCGATCAGGTAGCGTCCGGCGACGCGACCCATGTCCAGCGCGCCCAGAACGAGAAGCGCCGCGCACAGCCATTCTCCGGCCCGGCGTCGTTCCACCGCGCGCGCGGCGCCCATCGTGACGGCCCATACCACCAGCCCGAGGCTCGCCCCGAACCGCAGGTTCTCGAGCACCTCGGCGGGCGGTTCTCGCCTCCAACCGACGGGAAACCAGGTGTGAAAAGCCCAGCGGATCACACCCTCCGGCGCGAGCGCGGCCGCGAGGAGAGGCAGGGCGAGCACGCCCGCTCCAACCAGGATTCTCGGCCACGGCAGTTCCCCGCCCTCCCTCGAGTCCGCGATCGCCTGCCACCCGAAGCCCGCGAGCAGTGCCACCGCGAACGTCACCGGACCGAGCATCATCGCCGGGGCCCGAAAGCGTCCTGTCATGGGCACGACCGCGTAGGCCAGACGGTGGAGGGGCGTCGCCGCTCCGAGGGCGAACAGGAGGCCCAGCGCCGCCGCTGCGGCGAAGAACCACTGCCGAGGGTTCCTGCCGCCGCTCAGCAGTCCGATCAGCGCCAGAAGAAGCGGCAGGACTCCGAGGTACTCGGTGTGCAGCTTGAAGGGGTTCGTCCCCCAGTAGAGATCGAGCGAACCGATCAGGTCGGGGAGCAGAAGCGCCGAGAGCTCCTGCGGAGGCAAGGCCCAGGAGCTGGCAAACGCGTACCCTTCCTGGCCGGGCACGCCGCGCACGGCCACCTCCAGAAGCCCGGCCGTCGGCCACAGCTGCACAGCGCCGACGAGGGCCGCGATGAGGAAGGCGAGCGCATACAGGCCGGCAGCGGACAGTACGGGCTGCAGCGATCCGGCGTCCCGGTACCTGATCCAGAGGGCGAAGAGCGCGTACGCCGAGAGTGCCAAGGATGAGAAATACATCATCTGCACGTGCGGCGTGAAAATCTGGGCGCCGACGACGAGGCCGAGGAGCAGGAACCAGACCGCTTTCCCACTCCGCATTCCTCTCTCCAGCAAGCCGAACGCGAGCGGGATCAAGACCATCGCGAACAGGCGTCCGTCATGACCGCCATACAGCGTGGAGAGGAGATAGCCGCTGAACATGAAGGAAACGCCGGTCACCGCCGCGGCCCACCGCCCAAGGCCGAACGAGCGTCCCGCGAAGTAGCCGAAGGCGCCGGAGAGGAAGGTGTGCGCTACGAACGTCCAGCCGATGGCTCGGTAGAGCGGCATCGTCAGATAGAGGAGGCTCGTCGGGTAGAACACGGGCCCGGGGAGCACGGCGAGGAACGGGAGAC
>JARRMU010000001.1:0-70379 GCA_037385645.1 Gemmatimonadales bacterium | reverse complement strand
CTGACGGCAGACCCGCAGCTGGAGCCGTACGACGTGGAAATCCTGCGGGCTTGAGGCAGTCGACAAGCAATGCGGTCGCTGATCCGTACGGGTAGGCATGCTTCTATCTCCTCCGCGCAATCCATCGGATCTGCGAGCCCGGATGGCTAATAGACGGCTAGTCAGGCTCCCTTTCAACCTCGTCGGAGCTCGCCCTCAGCCGCCTGCGGTTCCGGAGCGGTTCCTTCGCGAGCCGCCGCTCCGGCGTGTGTGACGTCCCCAGCGACGATAGCCTACGCCGGCATCCCACTCAGGACCTCGGCTAGCGCGTCCGCCGCCCGGATCAGCTGGCTCTGCGACAGGTACGGCGCCGGGCCGAGCCGCAGCAGATCCTCCCGGTAATCGGTGTGAACTCCGCGCTCGCGGAGCGCCGCGCAGATTTCCGCGGCATGAGGGGTCCGCAGCGCCAGAAACCCCCCGATGTCGGCCAGATCGAGGCTGCGGTCCCGGTCGATGATAGCCGGATCCGCATCCAACGCATCGAAACGCTCCGCCAGCAGGCCCACCTGATGCCGGCTGACCTCGCGCAGCAGCTCCGGCGTCAGACCCCACTCCTCGAAGCAGTCGAACACCTCGGCAGCGCGGTAGTGGCTGGTGGGGTCGTACGTGCTGCCGGCGAAGCGGTCTGGTCCGCGGCCGTACGCCACGGGGCCTCCTGCACCCGGCACCTCCAGCGCGCTGAACTCGCTGAACCAGCCGGTGACGACGGGACGCATCTCCTCGCGGCCGGCCGGCACGCGCAGGAAGCAGTTTCCCTCCCCAAGCTGGCAGTACTTGTAGCCGCCGCCGACCACGAACGCGTCCTGCACACCTTCGTCGGCCAACTGGAAAGGAACCACGTTCAGGGAGTGGTAGGCATCGACGAGTAGCTCCGCACCGTGAAGGCCGCAGGCGAGCATCACCTCTCCGATCCCTCCCGCGATGTGCCCCGTCTGGAAGAACACGGAGGAGACGAGGACGGCCGCGGCCCGGTCGTCGATCTCGGATACCAACCGCTCGCCGACGCCGGCCGCCGGATGGGCCGGCACTTTCACGACCTCGAGGCCCTCCTCGTCGAGTCGATCCAGCTGACGCCGAATCGTGTGGAACTCCCCGTCCGTCGTGACCACGCGCGGTCGCTCCCGAAGCGGCAGGGCCGAGAGGAAGCGGAGGACGAGCTCGTGGGTGTTTTGGGCCAGCGCGATCCGGTCGGGCTCGTCGCCGAGCAGACGACCGTACCCGGCGCGAACCCGGTCAGCCTTGGCGAACGCCCGGTCCCACTTCTCGTCCGCCAGCTCCGCCGCGTCCAGCCAGGCACGCTGCTGTCCCACGAAGCCGCGATCGGGCCACGCTTGGTGCGAGTGGCCGGTGAGCAGGAGGCGGTCTGCGACCCGAAAGCGCGAGTACTCGGCGGCCAAGGGATTGGGGGTCCCGCAGAGTTCCTCGGCGCGGCCAATCATGACCTCGTCGTTCCCCGGTATCACGATGGACACGTCACCGGTTTCACGTAGATCTCGTCGTTTCCGTCGCGATCGCCCGTAAAGGCAATCGTCCCGCCGTCAGGCGCGCGACGACGGCATGAGCGGACCGGGCCGCGGCCTCACGGACCTGCGCAACGGCCAGCCCCATGAGCCCCGCTGCGGCCGCCGCTAAAGCCGCCCGCGGATGTCCCAAAGGTCCGGAAAGGCGGGTCTGAACAGAGTCTTCCGCAGGTACTCGGCGCCGGCGGAGCCTCCGCTTCCCATCTTCGCGCCGATGGTGCGCTCCACCATCTTCACGTGGCGGTAGCGCCACTCCTGAAGGCCCTCGTCCAGGTCCACCAGCCGCTCACACAGCTCGCTCAGGGCAGGATCGCGCTTATAGACGTTGACGAGGACCTCCTGCAACTCCGGCGATGGCTCGATGCGCTGCGTCACGTCCCGCTCGAGGAGCGCTCCCGGCACCGGGTATCCCTCGCGGGTCAGGCAGTGCAGGAAGGCATCCCACAGCGTCGGCTCCTCGTAGCGCTGCTCAAGGCGCGCCAGCGCCGGCTCGTGCGCGGGGTAGCGGGAGATCGCCCACTGGCTCTTCGCCCCCAGAACGAACTCGAGCTCGCGGAACTGGTGCGACTGGAAGCCACTCGCCTCCTCCAGCCGCTCGCGGAAGGTGAGGAACTCGACCGGCGTCATCGTCTCGAGGATATCCAGCTGCGCCACCAGCACCTTGAGGATCGTGAGGATCCGCTTCAGCGTGTGCTGGGCCCGCGCCAGATCGTCCTCGCGGAGGAGCTTCACCGCATAGTCGACCTCGTGCAGCACCTCCTTGAACCAGAGCTCGTAGACCTGGTGGATGATGATGAAGAGCATCTCGTCGTGCTCCGGGCCGTCGGAGAGCGGCTGCTGAAGCGAGAGGAGCTCGTCGATCCTCAGGTAGCCGGCATAGGTGAGGTAGCTGCCGGGCGGGCCTTCATGCATCTGCGCTCCGGCCGCGTATGGGCGATCGGGCTCGCCGCCGGCGCCTCCTTCCCGTCTGCTGTCGCGCTCGTCGGTACCCGAGGCGTCCGGCGTTCCTTCTTCGTCGATCACTTGTCCTCGTCCTTGAGTCCGAGCCTCGGCGTGAAGTCGTCCAGCGTTGAGTAGGGGCCGGGCCACGGTAGATCGTATCCCAGCTCATAGGCCATGTGCCGGGTCCAGTACGGGTCCCACAGGTGCGCCCTCGCCATCAGGCACAGGTCGGCACGGCCGGCAGCCAGGATCGTGTTGACGTCCATGTAGGAGGAGATGTTGCCGACGGCCATCGTGGCGATCTCCGCCTCGTGGCGTACGCGGTCGCTGAACGGCGTCTGGAACTGCCGGCCGTACTCGGGCTTCGCATCGGGAACCGTCTGCCCGGCCGACACGTCCACGATGTCCACGCCGTGCGCCTTCAGCATCCGTGCGACCTCCACGGCGTCGTCAGCCGTCATCCCGCCAGGCGCCCAGTCTACGGCCGAGATGCGCACCGAGAGCGGCTTCTCCGGCCACACGGCGCGCACCGCATCGAGCGCTTCCAGCGGGTAGCGCATCCGGTTCTCGAGCGAGCCCCCGTACTCATCGGTCCGCTGATTGGTGAGAGGCGATATGAAGCTGGCGAAGAGGTAGCCGTGCGCGAAGTGGATCTCCAGCCAGTCGAAGCCCGCGGCCTCACTCAACTGCGCGGCGCGCACGAAGTCGTCGCGGACGGCATCCATGTCTTCGCGGGTCATCTCGCGCGGAACCTGGCTCTCCGGGAAGTAGCGGATCGGCGAGGCGGAGATGATCGGCCAGTTACCCTCCTCGAGCGGTTCATCCATCCCCTCCCATGCCAGCCGGGTCGAGCCCTTCCGGCCCGCATGTCCGAGCTGGATCGCCACCTTTGCCGCGGAGTGCGCGTGAATGAAGTCGACGATCCGCGACCACGCTTCGACGTGCTCCGGCTTGTACATCCCGGCGCACCCCGGTGAGATCCGCGCCTCCCTGCTCACGTCGGTCATCTCGGTGAACACGAGGCCGGCGCCGCCCATGGCGCGGGCCCCGAGGTGCACGAGGTGCCAATCGTTGGGCGTGCCATCTTCCGCCGAGTACTGACACATCGGGGAGACGCAGACACGGTTCGGGAGCAGCAGGTCGCGCACGCGGAACGGGTTGAACATCGGCGGCGGAGGGGGAGCGGAGCGAGCGGGCGGAGCGGTCCCCGCCTGCTCGGCGGCTCTCCGGGCGAACCACGCGTCAACCTTCTCCAGGAAGGCGGGGTCGCGCATGCGCAGGTTCTCGTGCGTGATCCTGAGGCTGCGCGTGATGAGATTGAAGGCGAACTGGATCGGCTCGGTGTCCATGTACCGCTCCGTGCCCTCGAACCACATCATGCTCGTCTTGGCCGCGCGTTGGAGGCTGTCCACGCCGGGCCGGCGGGCTTCTTCGTAGGCGGGAAGCGCGCGCGTCATGTCGCCGCAGTTGTCGACGATCGCACGAGAGAGCTCGATCGCGTCGATCATCGCCAGCCGGGTGCCGGACCCGACCGAGAAGTGGGCGGTGTGTGCCGCATCGCCGATCAGCACGATATTCTGGTGGTGCCAGCGCTCCGCTTTGATGGTGGGGAAGCTGCGCCAGACCGACATGTTGCCGATCAGCGAGTGCCCGCCCAGCTCATCGGCGAACAGCTCCTCGCAGAAGCGGATGGTCTCCTCCTCGCTCGCCGCATCCATCCCGGCCGCCCGCCAGGTAGGCTCGGTAGACTCGACGATGAAGGTGGAGATGCCGTTGAGGAGCTCCGCGCCAGCCCCTCCCTCTTCCACGTACTGGTAGGTGTGCACCCGCCACAGCCCGTGGTCGGTCGGCTTGAAATAGAAGGTGAAGGCGGGGAAGGGCTTCGTCGTCCCCAGCCAAACGAAGCGGTTCGGCCGCATGTCGATGCTGGGCCGGAAGTAGTCCGCGTATTCGGCCCGAATCCGGCTGTTCACGCCATCGGCGGCCAGAATGAGGTCGGCGTCCGCGTAAGGCGCGAGGTCCTCGACCTCGACCTCGAACCGGAGGTCCACATCCAGCTCGCGGCATCGATCCTGGAGGATGCGGAGCAGCGTCTGCCTCGACATGCCGGCGAAGCCGTGCCCCGTCGACGATAGGACTTCCCCGCCGTAGTGGATGTCGATGTCGTCCCAGTGATAAAAACGGTCCGTGATCGCCTGGTAGGTCAGCGGCTCCGCCTCGCCGAGCTCGCCGATCGTCGCGTCCGAGAACACTACGCCGAACCCGAAGGTGTCGTCCGGCTTGTTCCGCTCCAGCACGAGCACCTCGTGCGAAGGGTCCGCCTCCTTCATGAGGATGGCAAAGTAGAGCCCCGCCGGTCCGCCACCGACGCTGACGAATCTCATCGCGGCGCTCCGTAAGCTTCCAGCATCTGTCGCGCGATGATCAGGTGCTGGATCTCCGTGGTCCCCTCGTAGATGCGGAGCGCCCGCACCGCCCGATAAAGACGGTCCACCGGACTCTCGGCCAGGACGCCGCGTCCGCCGAGGATCTGCACCGCATCGTCCACGATTCTCTGAGCCGCCTCCGTCGCGAACGCCTTCGCCATCGAGGCCTCCAGGGTGATGCGGTCGGCACCGGCGTCCTTCTCCCACGCCGCCCTGTAGGTGAGCAATCGGGCTGCCGCGAGGTCGGTCCCCATCCGGCCCAGCTTCTCCTGGATCAGCTGAAACTCGGCTAGCTTCTGACCGAACTGCTCCCGCCGGGTCGAGTGGTCCAGTGCCTCACGGAGGGCCCGCGCCGCCATCCCGCATGCCGCTGCCGCGACGGTCGGACGCAACCGATCCAACGTCATCATCCCGAGCTTGAAGCCCTGACCCGGCTCGCCGATCAGATGATCGCCGGGAAGCGCACACTCTTCGAAGGCGATCTCCCCGAGCGGATGCGGCTCGCTCATGACCTGGGGGCCGACGAAGCGGAGTCCCTGCGCATCAGCAGGAACGAGAAAACACGAGATACCGCGCGTGCCGGCGTCCGGGTCGGTGCAGGCGAACACCGTGTAGACATCGGCTAGGCCGGCATTGGAGATCAAGCTCTTGTGCCCATCGAGAACCCAGGCGTCGCCCCGCTTCACCGCCCGGGTCTGGAGCGAGGCCACGTCGCTCCCGGCCTCCGGCTCCGTCATGGCGAACGCCCCGATCGCACCTCCCTCCAGCATGCGGGCCAGCCATTCCCAGGCGGCCGTGCCGGGGCCGGCTCCCGACAGGAGAAGCGGCGTGCCGCCAAGGGCCTGGAGGGCGAAGATCGCGTCAGCCAGAGGGGATGCCGCGGCGAGGGATTCGCGGATCAGGCAGCAGGCCCTGAGGTCCTGCGCGCCGATCGGCTCCAGCCAGCCCCCCGAGCCCAACAGTTCGGCGAAGGAGCGGGCTTCCCTCCGGCCGGCGTCATCGTCGTGCGGCTCCGGCCTCGGGGCGATCTCGTTCGCCGCGAACGCCCGCACCCGCGTCGCGAGTTCGATGTGTCGATCTTCGAGGAACGCCCTGACCTCAGACGAACTGCGCATCACGCTTCGCCTTGAACGCCTCGTACGCCTCGCGGAAGTTGGGGCCCAGCATGCAGGAAGCCTGGATCTGTGCCTCGGCCTCGAGGGCGCTCGCCAGATCTTGGTTCGCCTCGCGGTTGAGCGCGTCCTTCGTGATCTCGAGGGCAAACGACGGTCCCGACGCCAACTTGTCGGCGAGCGTCTGTGCCTCCTCCACCACCAAGCCGGCGGGGACCACCCGGTTGTAAAGGCCTATGCGGCGTGCCTCCTCGGCGTCGATGAACGCGCCGGTCATCAGTAGCTCCGTGGCTCGCCCGAGGCCTACGATCCGCGGAAGCAGCCACGCTGCCCCCATGTCTGCGCCGGAGAGGCCGACCCGCGTAAACAGGTAGGCGATCTTCGCCGTCTCCGAGCCGATCCGGAAGTCGCAGGCGGTGGCTATCACGGCGCCGGCACCGGCGACGGTGCCGTTCAGGGCAGCCACCACCGGACGGCGGCAGCGGCGGATCGCGAGGATGAGGTCGCAGGTCATCCGCGTGAAATCCAAGAGTCCCTCGTAATCCCGCTCGAACAGGGCGCCGATGATGTCCTCGACGTCTCCGCCCGAGCTGAAGGCCTTGCCGGCCCCGGTGATCACGACGGCCCGCACGCCGGGTTCGGTATCGAGCGCCCGGAAGGTGTCCCGGAGCTCGGCGTAGACCTGGAACGTCAACGCGTTCAGACGTTCCGGCCGGTTCAGCGTGATGGTCGCCACCTGGCGCTCGGCGTCATGCTCGTACAAGAACGATTCGGGCGAGATCGTCATCCGGCCTCCTAGCTGTTGCCCTCTGAAATGACCGCCGTGGCCTCGATCTCCACGATCGCGCCCTTGTCGACCAGCTCGTTGACCTCCACCAGCGCCATCGCCGGATAGTGGCTACCCATCGCCTCCCGGTAGGCCGCACCGAGGTGGACCCGCGAAGAGAGGTAGGACGGCATGTCCGTCGTGTAGATCGTCATCCTCCCGATGTCCTGCGGACCTCCTCCGGCTTCACGCACGACAGCCAGGATCCGGTCGAGCGCGACGGCGAACTGTCGCGCGAAGTCGGCTCGGATCGCTGGCTCCACGCCGCTCTCGTCCCGCGACGCGTTCTGTCCGGCCACGAATAGGATCCGGCCCGATGCCGGGGCCAGGATGCCATGGCTGAAGCCCTTCGGAGCTCCGATCTCCTCGGGATTGATCACGCGCAGGCTCATGCGGACCTCATGACAGGCTTACGTCGGTTGGGCACCTTCATGAAAGCAGCTCCCCGCCGTCGATAACGATCGACTGGCCGTTGATCCCTCTTGCTCCGTCGCCGCACAGCGACAGTACCGAGTGGGCGACCTCGTCCGGCTCGATCAGGCGACCCTGCGGGCTGTGGGCAAGGATCGTCGCCAGCGCCTGTTCAGCGCTCATGCCGGTCTTCTCCGAGATCCTTCGCAACGACTCCGCGGTCATCGGCGTGTCCACGTAACCCGGGCACACGGCGTTGACGGTCACCCCCCGGTCGGCTACCTCCGCCGCTACACAGCGAGTGAGGCCGACCACGGCGTGCTTCGACGCCGCGTAGGCGCTGATGTAGCGGGCACCCGTGAGTCCAGCCACCGAGGCGACGTTCACCACACGGCCCCAGCCGCCCTCGACCATCCCGGGCAAAAAGGCGCGCGTGCAGAGAAAGGTGCCGGTCGCGTTCACGGCCAACATCCGGTTCCAGTCCTCGAGCTCCGTTCGGCCCACCGTGGCCGAGTGAGCCACACCGGCGTTGTTCACGAGGATCCCGACGCCGCTCTCCCCGGCCAGACGGGCCGCTTCCTCGGCGAGCCTCTCGACGCTCGAGGGGTCGGTAACGTCGCACGTAACGGCCCAGGCGTGGTGCTCCAGAGCCGAGAGCTCGGCAGCCAGGGCGTTGATCTCCGCCTCCGTCCGAGCCGCGACGATCACGCCGGCACCGGTCCGAGCCAGAGCGCGAGCAACGGATTCCCCGATCCCGCGCCCTCCCCCGGTGACGACCGCGACCCGACCTGACAGCTCTCCGGTGGTCATCCCTTCAGCACCTCCTCCACCGCTTCAGCCAGAATCTCCCCGAGCACCTCGATCGTCCGCTCGCCTTCATCGGCCGTTGCCTCGGCCGGATAGCCGAAATAGGCGCGCGGACCTCCGGCCTCCTCGAAGGTGCTCTTTCCCTCACGGATCGCGTCCGACAGGGAGGCGGCGTTGGGTGGCAGCGCCATTCGGATCTCTTCTCGAACGAGCACCGGAGTCGTCGCCAGCACCACAGAGCCCTCAAAGCGCCCGGCATGGCAGGCGCCGCTCAGAAACTCCTCGGTGAGTCGCAGCGCCCACGGGCGGCGGGCGATGTCGGGAAAGACGATCCGTGCCGCATCGGCCGCGTCCTCACAGATGGCCTGCGCCGCGCGGATCGCGCCGACATGGGCCGGATCCAGGTGCGCGTTGGCGACCGCGACGGCATCCACGCCGTGTGATCGCAGGCTGCGCGCCAGATCGACGAGCAGACTCGACAGCGTCTCCGGCTCGACCGATAGCGTACCGGCGAAACCCGCCGCGAAGCGCGCTACTGTGTAGGAGAGCGCGGGGAGAATGAGAACTTCGAAGCCTGCTTTCGCCAATCGTTCGCCGCCGGCTTCGGCCATCGCCTCGGCGATGATTACGTCGGTGGACAACGGCAGGTGGGGTCCGTGTGCCTCGATCGCGCCAACCGGCAGGACGGCCACCCTCCTCCGCCCGAGGTCGCGCACTTCCTCCCACGTCATGTCGGCCAGGTACCGCACCGCCATCCCGAAATCCTCCTTGGCTGTTCGCTCCGGTTGACCCCCATTCTAGCCCGTGCGTAACATCGTGCACCATGCCGTTTCAGCCGCCGACCCGGTTCAACATCGCCCATTACTTCCTGGACGCACGCCTGGAGGAAGGCCGGGGAGAGCGAACGGCGATCCTCACGGAGGAAAGCACCCTCACGTACGCCCAGGTGCAGGAGAGATCCAACCGGTATGCGAATGTTCTTCGCGACATGGGCATCGAGGCCGAACGCCGTGTGATCATCTCGCTCGAGGACGGCCCCGACTTCGTCTGCGCCCTCTTCGGCAGCCTCAAGGTCGGCGCGGTCGTCGTGATGCTGAACCCGCACCTCAAGCGCGACGAGGTCGAGTACTTCCTCGACTACACCAGGGCGGCCTTCGCCTTCGTCGACTCGACGAGCCGGAAGGTGTTCGAGCACGCCGAGCCGACGATGCAGCACCTTCGGGCTCTCGCGGTCGTGGACGATCCCGAGTTCATCGCCCGGATCGAGCGGGAGTCAGCGCAGCAGGAGAACTATCCCACGCACCGTGACGACGCGGCGATCTGGCTCTTCTCCGGTGGCACGACGGGCCGGCCGAAGGCCGTGCTCCAGACACACCGATCCTTCGCCAACACGACGGAGTGCTACGGCAAGGGCGTGCTCGGGATGACCGAGGACGATATCACGCTCTCCGTGCCCAAGCTGTACTTCGGGTACGCCACGGGCACCAACCTCCTGTTCCCCTTCGCGGTCGGCGGGACGTCGGCACTCTGGCCGGAGCGCTGCACGACCGATGCGCTGTTCGACCGTATCGAGCGCTTCCGTCCTACCGTGCTGGTCAACGTGCCGACCATGGTCAACCACATGCTCGCGGCGCCCGACGCAGACGAGCGTGATCTCTCCAGCCTCCGTCTCGCCACGTCGGCCGGAGAGGCGCTGCCCGAGGAACTTCACCGGAGATGGAACGAGGCGTTCGGTGTGGAGCTGCTCGACGGCCTGGGGACGGCGGAGATGTGGCACATCTTCATCTCCAATCGGCCGGGGGAGGTCAGGCCGGGAACGCTGGGCAGGGTCGTGCCGGGCTTCGAGGTGCGGGTGTGTGACGACGAGGGTCGGGAGGTTCCGGATGGCGTGGTCGGGTGGCTGTGGGTGCGGGGTGGCTCGCGCGCGATCGGCTACTGGCAGCAGATGGAAAAGACGCAGGAGGCGTTTCGCGGCGAGTGGTACGTCTCGGGTGACATGGTGAGCCGCGATGCGAACGGTTGCTTCACCTACGCCGGCCGCGGCGACGACATGCTCAAGGTCTCCGGCAAGTGGCTCTCTCCCAAGGAAATCGAGAACTGCCTCCTCGAGCACGCCGCCGTACGAGAGGTCGCGGTCGTCGGTGTTACAGACGAGAGCGGGCTCACCAAGCCGCACGCCTTCGTCCTCCCGGAGGCCTCGCTCGAGGATCCGGAGGCGGTGGCCGAAGAGCTGAAGGCCTTCGTCAAGGACCGGCTGGATCCCTATAAGTATCCTCGTGCCATACACTTCCTAGATGACCTCCCGCGCACCCACCTCGGAAAGGTCGACCGGGCCCGCCTTCGCCGGGCGGCCGGCTGACGGCATCGGGGCAGGCGTCCCATCAGAGGCCTTCGGGGTTCCCTTCGACTCGCTTCCGACGCCTGTCCTCGGAGCCTCCTGGGGCAAAGCCATGGAGTCTCCTCAGGGCGTCTCGACGCTTGCTCCGGGAATCCCCGAAGCCTGAGGAGGGGGTCCAGCGGGCGGCAGGCAACGGTCGGCAGCTCGCCGCGGTCTATGAATGTGACATGGACAGGGGCTTATAGGGCCACTCAATTCAGGCTGGGGGAGGTGCTCGTTCAATGACGCGACAACAAGGGGCCGTGAGGATATGTGGGGCGTTGACCGGCGCGGCTGCCGTCGTCGCGCTGTCCGCGCCGCTGCGCGCGCAGGACGTCCCGGAGCACGCGCTGGCCGGGCCGCAGGCGACTTTTCCGGAGGGGTTCTCCCGTCTGTCGGGACTACGCGAGCTGGCGGATGGACGAGTGATGGTGGCGGACGGACTGGGCCAGGTCCTGGTGATCGCCGACCTCGCGTCCGGCACCGCGGACACGATCGGTGCCGAGGGACAGGGACCGGACGAATACCGGGAGCCTGATGGCCTCTTCGCTCTGCCAGGTGACTCGACGCTACTCGTCGACCTCGGCAACGGCCGGCTCACGGCCATTGCGCGGGACGGAGCCTTCGGCGAGACCACGCCGATCGCGCAACCCGCCGAGCGGGGACTCACCCTCGTGCTCCCGCGCGCCACAGACGGCGGCGGCGGGATCTACTTCCAGCAGATGGGCGGAATGGGCGCGGCGCGCGGCCTGCCCGACTCCGCGGCCGTCGTGCGCTTCAACCGGGCGTCCCGCGCCTACGACACGCTAGCGCTGGTGAAGATGCCGGAGCGCACAGTGAGCGAATCGGGAGGCGGCAACGAACGGAACGTGATGATGCGACCGGTACCGCTCTCGGCCGAGGATGCGTGGGGAGCGGGACTCGATGGCCGGATCGCTGTGGCGCGCGCCGGTACGAAGCAAGGCGAGTACTGGATTGAGTGGGTCCTTCCGGACGGCCAGGTCGTCAGCGGCACGCCCACGAAGTATCGACCGGTGAAGATCGGAGGGGCGGAGAAGCTGGCCTGGGTGCAGAACCTGGGCAGCGATGGGCTGAGGGTGATGATCACGGACGACAACGGAAGCATGCAGGCCAGCATGAGCCGGGGCGGGAGTGGCCGCGGACTGCCTGATGTCGACGGTTTCGACTGGCCGGACACCATGCCCGCTTTCACTTCCAACGCCGTCCAGGTCGACCCGAAGGGCCACGCCTGGGTGATCCGTGAGACCGCCGCCGGCGAGGCGCCACTCGTGGATGTCTTCGGTCGGGACGGAACTCTGAAGGCGCGCGTTCGCTTGCCGAAGGGCTGTGAGCTCGCTGGCTTCGGAGCGGATGCCGTCTACCTCACGCGCACCGATGACCTCGACTTCCAGTGGCTGGAGAAGTACGCGCTGCCTACCCTCTGAGTATCCTATCTGAGCACGCCGTGCGCCGCGGACTCGACGATCTTGTCCGAGCGCGTAATGAGACGGGGGGGCGGTCCGACGGACTGCCCCCTGTGCAACTTCCACTACCTGAGTCGTCCTAGTTCCCCGGACGCGGTCGCCGAACGGCCGCGCTGGGAAACGCCGGGCAACGCGAGCGAGTCCGGCACGACGCTGCAAGAAGGGGGATGAGATGCGAATACAGAAGACCGGGCTCGTGCTGATCATGGTTGCCGCGCTGGCGGTTCAGACGGCCAGCACGCAACTGCCTGAAGTCAAGGCCCAGTCATTACTTGTAACCGATGATTCGGTCCGAGAAGGGACGCGCGCCGGATCCGAAGCGACAGGTGAGGACAGGCCGACGTACCGCTCCGGAGCGGAGGACCGGGAATCCGTCGCGATCACCGTCTACAACCAGAACTTCGGCTTGGTGCGCGAAGTGCGGGACATACCTCTCACGCGCGGGCTGCTCAACCTAGAGTTCGGAGACGTCGCCTCGTCGATCCAGACAGAGACGGTCCACATCAGATCGCTGACGGGCGGGCAGTCCCTGAAGGTGCTTGAGCAGAACTACCAGTACGATCTCCTCAACCCGCAGAAGCTTCTGGAGAAGTACGTGGGCCGCACGTTGACCGTCTACCGTTGGAATCCGGAGTCGGAGCGGGACGAGCCGGTTCAGGCAGAGGTCCTCTCGGTCAACGGTGGGCCGATTCTCCGCATCGGCGACGAGATCACCTTCAACTACCCTGGCCGCTTCGCCTTTCCCGAGCTGCCCGAGAATCTGATCGCCAAGCCCACGCTGGTCTGGATGCTGGACAGCGGGCGCGACCGGCAGCGCCTGGAAGTCTCCTACCTCACCCACAGCCTGAACTGGAAGGCAGACTACGTGATGGTGATTGACGAGAACGACGCGCTCGGCGACCTCACCGGATGGGTTACGCTTACCAATCAGAGCGGCGCTACTTATGAGAACGCGCTGCTCAAGCTGGTGGCGGGCGACGTGCAGCGGGTGGGCGGTCGTGAGGAGATGATGAAGATGGCCGCTCGCGCCGCCGTGGCGGCCGACGAGGCCGAGGCGTTCAGCGAAGAGGCCTTCTTCGAGTACCACCTTTACACGCTCGGCCGGCCGACGACGCTCCGAAACAACGAGCAGAAGCAGGTGACCCTGCTGGAGGCCTCGCGCTTCGACATCGACAAGCACCTGATCTTTTATGGAGCGGCCTACTATTACCGCGGCCAGTACGGCCACGTCGTCTCGAACCAGAAGGTCGGCGTCTTCCTCGACTTCGAGAACTCCGAGGACAACAACCTGGGGATGCCGCTGCCTGCCGGGGTCGTGCGGGTCTACAAGGAAGATGCATCGGGCGCTCAGCAGTTCATCGGCGAGGACCGGATCGACCACACGCCGCGCGACGAGAAGGTGCGGATCAAGATGGGCGATGCGTTCGACGTCGTCGGCGATCGCCGTCAGATGGACTGGTCGGCCCTCGGGAGCTGCGTCTCCGAGAGCTCCTGGGAAGTCCACCTCCGCAACCACAAGGACGAGGATGTGGAGGTCGAGGTTGTCGAGCCGATCGGCGGCGAGTGGAAGATCCTCTCTTCAACCCACGATTGGAAGAAGCTCGATGCCCACACGTTCAATTTCAACGTGAAGATCCCCGCCCGCGGCGAGGAGAAGATCAACTACCGGGTCCGGGTGCGTTGGTGCTGAGGGCCAGTCGGGACGGCGGGAGCGCGTAGCGGAGCGCGGCCGGCTGACGGCACCTCCTCCGCGAGCGGCACTACCTCCGAAGAAATGGCGTCGGCGAGCACGGCGACTCGCCGACGAAGCTCGCGAGCTCCCGCCACAGCTCCTCCGTGAACCAGAGATTCGAGTGGTCGGCAACCGGCACTTCGACCCAGCGCTTGGGCTGCGGTGCGGCCTCGTAGATCGCGCGAGTCTCGTCCCGGGGGATGAGCGCATCTCGATCTCCGCGACCCACGAGCACCGGCGCCTCGACGAGCCTCACCGCGCTCTCGGCGTCGAAGTGGTTGAAGCTCCAGTTGAAGGCACGGTTCGGGATCCACCAGTAGATCGAGCGGCCGAGAGCGGGGACCGAGCGAAAAGCTCCGGTGAGGACGAGCCGGCCGACGGGGTTCTCCGACGCCACACTCGCCGCCACTGCCGCACCGAGCGAATTGCCGATCACGACGACCTGCTCGGCCGGAACCGCACGGGCCTCGACCACGTGCCTGTAGGCCGCCCGCCCGTCTTTGTAGAGCCCTTCCTCGCTCGGCCTCCCGCCGCTGCGGCCGTAGCCCCGGTAGTCGACGAGCAGCGTCCCTAATCCGAGCCCGGAGAGGCGCGCGGCGATCCGTGCGCGGGAGGCGATGTTCCCGGCATTGCCATGGAAGAAGATGGCCGCCCTGCAGGCTCCGGCATCGGGATCATCGTCCGGCCGGGAGACGGCCGCCGGCACCCACCACGCGTGGAGTCGCTCGCCGTCCTCCGCGTCGATAAAGACGGACTCGCCCTCCTTCAGTCCCCAGAAGCCAGGATCGGCCTCGCGCTCGCTCAGCCGCTCGGGATAGAAGATCATCGCTCTTGCGAAGCGAGCCGCTAGGTCTGGAAAAGCCATCGCGATGGTACCCGGCAGTAAGAGACCCGCCACCACGGCCGCTGCGTACCGGGCCAGGACGCCCGGGCGGAGGCCACGGCGACGTCCCTGGCCGGCCGCGGCTGGCTCGTTCAATCCAGCGCGTCGCCCGGCGACCATCCCCGCTGTTGCAGGCCCGAGACGAGCTCCAGCACGGCGCCGCGGTCGCTGTGTATCGTGAGCAGAACGAGATCGCCCGACCGGGCACGCTGGAGGGCGGTCCGTACCGCATCGAGCTCCGAATCGGTGTGCAGCATGGCATCGGCGGGCGCGCCCAGATCGCGAAGCTCGGCCTCGATGATCGCCGGCACCACTCCCTCCTCCTGGCCACGAAGGTACTTCCGCATCTCCTTGATGATGACCAGGTCGGGAGCGGCTTCCCACGCCGCGCGAACCAGACCGCGGATCGAGGCCTCGTCACGGTCGCCCGCCTGTCCGAGGACGATGAGGCGCCGCTCCGCGGAGATCTCGCGGGCCACCTGTACGAGCGCCGCCATGCCGTGGGGATTATGGGCGAAATCAACCAGCACCTTCACCCCATCCAGCTCGAACAGGTTGAGCCGGCCGGGATTGTCCGCCGCCGTGCCGCCGAGCGCCGACAGTCCGGTGGCGATCGCGGCCAGCGGCCAGCCGAGCGCGGCGGCGACGCCGAGGGCGGCGAGCGCGTTGCGGACGTTGAAGCTCGCCGCACCGCCGAGCGCTATCGGCACGTCGTCGATCCCGATGCCACCGACTCGCCGGCCCTCCTGCCAGAGTACGAGCTCCCCGCCGCGGAGCGCGCATGCGTCGCCCCCGGACTCCAGGTGCCGAAGGATCCTGGGGTGGCGCGCGTCGAGAGAGAACCAGGTCAGCGGAGTCAGGATCAGCCCGCTCTCCATCGCGCGCTGCACCGCGGCTACCAGGACATCGTCTTCCGCGTTGAGGACGACCCGTCCTCCGTCGTGGACGACGCGAGCCACGACCAGCTTCGTGTCGGCAAGCGCATCGAGGTCGTCGACCCCGTACTCTCCAAGGTGGTCCTCTGCCACGTTGGTGACCAGAGCCGCATCGGCGCGAGGGACGCCCAAGCCTCGTCGCAGGATGCCGCCGCGCGCCGTCTCCAGGATTCCGACCTCCACGTCGGGCCGGCGCAGGACCTGCCGGGCCCCGCCGGGCCCGGCCCAGTCGTCCTCATCCACCACGCGGTCGCCGACGACGATGCCGTCCGTCGAGGTGCAGCCGGGAACGACGCCGGCGGCGCGCGCGATCCGGGTGAGAAGGCGGACGGTCGTCGTCTTCCCGTTCGTTCCGGTCACGAGCGCCACCGGCACGTCACGCACCCCGCCCCAGTCCACCTGCTCAGGCAACGGGACCTCACTCGTGGGCCAGAGGCGGCAGCCGCGACCCATACCGACGCTCGAGACGTCGTCGTCGGTAAGGAAGGTCACGTCCCGCCCCTGTGCAGCGTCGCGAAGCGCTATGAGGCGCGGGTTCCTCTCCTCCTCGATCGCCGCACGCAGACGCTCCGCCGCCTTTTCCAGGGATTCCGGCTCGGCCTCGGCGTCCCCGAGCTCCGCTCGTGCGGCCTCCCAGGCCCACTCATTCACCTGCGTGGCCGCGTAGAGGACGTCCTCCGGCGCGGAAAAGGCGAGGGTGACGCCACCGGGGAAGCGGCGGCAACGGAGCTCCGAGTCCGCCCAGCCAACGGCCTCCAACGCAGCCTGTGCGTGGCGGCGCCAGGCGCCCTCGACCTCGGCGGCCGCCGCGCCCCGAGTCTCCACATCGATCACGGCGCCGGGCCCGTCCAGGAGGATGTTCGGCCCCGTCAAACGACGCGATTCACAAAGCTCCATAGCCTATCCGGCAGCCTATCCGACCAGGTGGACCCGTACGCTCGGCGTCAGTCTTCCGGCTCGCGCGCGATGCGAACGCCCCGTTCATCGCGCACGAGCTTCCTTTCCTCCAGATCGAAGTCCAGGCTCCAGTCCGCCGGCCACTCGAGGCCCGGCGGCCCGGCTCCCGCACCGGCCCCGTGAGCCGCGGTGGCCACGTCGGCGTCGCTCCCGGCGGATGGAAGGGCCGCGCCGGCATCGGCGGCAGCGCCCGGCATCTCGGTGGCGTCGGGCCCATCCTCGAGGGCTCCGCCAGCCACCGACGCGTCGACCCCGGCTCCCGTGATCTGCTTCCATGTGCGTGCGATCTGGTCGCCGAAGATGAGGACGAGGTCGCCCTCGACCGCCGTCTCGAGGGCCGTGTCGACCGCTTCCACCTCATCGGGGATCACCCGGATGTGATCGGCGGAAACGCCAGCGCCAAGTAGCTCCTCCTCCAACATCCTCGGCACCTCATCCTGGCCGCGACCCCGCGCGTGGTCATCCCGACGGAGGATGTAGAGGTCGAACCCTCCGGCCGCCGCTCGCGCGGCCTCTCGGATGTCCTCGTCCCGGCGGTCGCCCGGCGAAGCGAGCACGACGATCCTACGGCCCGAGATCGAAATGCTCTCCACCGTGGCGCGCACCGCGGCGATCGCGGACGGGTTGTGACCGTAGTCGAGAATCACCTTGAACGGGTGGCCGTCGAAGACGTTCATGCGCCCCGGCGCCTGGAAGAACGAGGTCCCGAACGTGCTGAGTCCGTGGCGGATGTCTTCGAGACTTACGCCCAGGCTGTACGCCATGGCCGAGGCGAACATCGCGTTCTGCACGTTGTGCATGGCCCGGCCGTCGAGCGTCGCCGGGATCATGCGAGTGAGAAGAAGGGGCATGTGGGAGCCGCTCTCGTACAGCGTGATGAAATGCCCCTGGATCACGTGCTCGAGCACCACGGCTCTGCCGCCGGCCTCGATATGGGCCCGCACCAGTTCATGCTCGGGGTTCATGGTGACGTAACAGACGTTCTGAGCGCTCGAGTGATCAGCCATCTCGAGGCAAAGCGGGTCGTCCGCGTTGAGGACGGCCGTGTCCTGCGCCACCTCGATCACGATCCGCTTTACCTCCGCCAGATCCTCGAGGGTGTCGACGCCCCGCAATCCGAGGTGGTCCGCCTGCACGTTCAGGCACGCGCCGACATCGCACCTCTGGCAGCCCATGCCCGCTCGTAGAAGCCCGCCACGTGCCATCTCCAGCACGGCCATGTCGATCGTCGGGTCGCGCAGTACCATCTGGGTCGCCATCGGACCCGTCATGTCGCCCGCGAGAGAGAGCTGGCCATCGATGTAGACGCCGTCGGTCGTGGTCAGGCCGACGGTATGCCCTTTCAGCTTCATGATGTGGGCAAGCATGCGGGCGGTGGTCGTCTTCCCGTTCGTCCCGGTTATCGCCGAGATGGGTATTCGGGCGGGTGATCCGGCCGGGAAGAGCATCGTCATGACCGGTTTCGCGACATCGCGGGGCGTTCCCTCGGCCGGGGCCACGTGCATGCGAAAGCCCGGAGCGGCGTTGACCTCGCAGATGGCTCCGCCAACCTCCTTGTGGGACCGAGCGATGTCGGGCGTGAGGAAGTCCACGCCGGCTACGTCCAGCCCGATCGCCCGGGCGGCGCGTACGGCCATCTCCCGGTTGTCGGGGTGCACGACATCGGTCACATCCACGGCGGTGCCTCCCGTCGACAGGTTACCTGTCGACCGCAGGTAGACGACCTGTCCCTCCTCCGGAACGCCCTCGCGCGTCAGGCCAGCCAACGACAACAGTCGGTCGGCCTGGCGGTCGAATTCGATCCGGGTCAGCACCTTCTCGTGACCGATCCCGCGTCGCGGGTCCCGGTTCAGCTCCTCCACCAGTTCTTCGACCGTGCTCCTGCCGTCGCCGACAACGTGGCCCGGGACCCGCTTCGCCACCGCGACAAGCGAGCCGTCGACGACGAGCATCCGATGATCGAAGCCCTGGATGAAGCTCTCGACGAGGACCGAGCGTCCGTGAGCCAATGCCTGCTCGAAAGCGGCGCGGACCTGGTCGGGCTCCTCGAGATTGATCGAGACCCCGCGTCCGTGGTTGGCGTTCAGCGGCTTCACGACGACCGGGTAGCCGATCTTCTCGGCCGCGTGAACGGCCTGCTCGACGCCGTACACCAGCCTCTGCGCCGGTACGGGCAGCCCCAGATCGCTCAGGATCCGGTTGGTCTCATCCTTGTCGGAGGCGATCTCGACAGCGATCTGGCGGGTCTCGCTCGTCACGGTCGCCTGGATCCGGCGCTGATACCGCCCATGGCCCAGCTGCACGAGGCTGTACTCGTTCAGCCGCAGCCACGGGATGTCGCGCTCCTTCGCCGACGCCACCAGGGCCGCGGTGCTCGGCCCGAGCGCGCGACGCTGCGCGTAGCGGATGAAATCGTCCCGCTGCTCCTCCCAATCGAACGGCTTGTTCGCCTCGGGAGGGAGAAGCTCCGCCGGCAGCAGGTAATGCACGAGGTCGACTGCCAGGCGGCCCGCCTCGAGGCCCTCCTCGCGCTGCCAGTACTCGTACACGACGTCGTACTGGCCGGGCTCGCCCGTGGATCTCGTCTTTCCGAACGTGACGCGGAGACCCGCGATGTTCTGGAGCTCGATCGCCACATGCTCCAGCACGTGGCCAAGCCACGTCCCTTCGTCTTCCGTGAGCCTCCGCACGAAGCCGCCCGGTTCTCCGTACGAACAGCCGTGTTCCTCAAGTCCGGGCAGCGTCTCCAGAAGTGCGTCGGTGAAGCCGCGTCCGAGACGACCGGTGGGCCACACCTCCAGCTCACCGAGATCCACCCGGAGGCGTATGACCGGAAAGCGGGCGTAGAGGTTGGGCCCCCAGTAAACGGCACGGTCGACGATCTTCACCGGTCGGTGGGCGGCTTCGCCACGCGCGTAAACAGGTTGAACGTCGCACCCGCCACGAGCACGTGGACCTTTAGCCCGATGAGACAGACCGGCGCGTCTTCCTTGGCCGAGTCCATCGACGAGAAGGACATATCGGCGGGATCCACGATCGTGATCGCTCCGCTTCCGACCACGGTAAGCAGGTTGTCCGGACCGATGACCGCCGCCGTGTCCTCATCGAGCCCCACCCCGACGCCGAACGGGTTGTAGGCGAGAGCGGCGAGCAGCCGGCCGAGACGGTCACGCTGCCGAAAATGCTGATCGATGATCACCTTCGGGAGCAGTCCGAGGCCCGGGGCCAGCGTGACCATGTCCGCGCGGGGAGACGGTCCTTCCTGCCCGAACGCGATCATGTGCTCGGACATGAACGCCGCTCCGGCCGACGTGCCCGCCACGGTCGTGCCCGACTCGTTCAGGCGGCGTAGGGCGGCAGCCACCGGCGTGCCGCCCAACGTCGTGGACAGACGAAGCTGGTTTCCGCCCGTGAGAAAGACGCCGTCGGCTTGCTCCAGCTCCTCGAGCCAATCCTTCTTCGTGCAGTCCTCGCGAGATTCGAACGGAAGCACGCGCGCCTTTGCCGCACCCAGATCTCGAAACAGCTTCCGGTACCTTCGGCCCGTGGACTTCAACCGGGATGCGGTGGGGATGACGACGATATTCGCGCTCTCGCCGCCCGAAAGCGCCACGAAGCTATTGAGAATCGCGGCGTCCGGCAGCTTTTCTTCGGCGCCCCCGACGGGCATGATGCTCCCTCGGCTCACGTTCGCTGAGGATGCTGAAGAAGCTGAAGAAACGGGCTCTACGGCGTATTCGCTCATGGCGACTCTATCGCTCTGCACTGGCTCTGTGTCGGTTGAAGGGACCCGCCCACCGGCTCTGTGCGGAGGTGGCCTGCTGGCCGGCCGGGACACTGAAAACGACGGTCGGAGGCTGATGGGCGCAAGGCGTGGAAAGCCCCCCGACCCGGCCCTCGGGGGACGTCATACGTCAAGCTGCCGTCTCGGGATCGCGAGCCCCTGGCATCCCGCCTTGGGCGCCGGCAGTATTGGGCTCGTCGACGATGATCAACCAGGAGCGGCTCACCATGCTCACTTCACCTCATGCTGCCCGCGTCCCCTTGTCCGTCCTCCTCCTCACCACCCTCACGGTCGCGGTGGGACCCGCAGTCGAACCTGCGACTGCGCAAAGCCTGACGCCGACGGAAGAAGCGATCGCCCGTTACGTGGACGAGCACAGCGAGGAGGCGATCGCGTTCCTCCAGCGCGTCGTCGACATCAACAGCGGGACGATGAACCATGCCGGCGTGCGGGAGGTGGGCCGCGCGTTCGAGGAGGAGCTCGCCGCTCTTGGCTTCGACGTGCGATGGATCGACATGCCCGCCGAGGTGAACCGGGCGGGTCACCTGTTCGCGGAGGTGGACGGAGGCACCGGCCCCCGGGTGCTGTTGATCGGCCACCTGGACACGGTCTTCGAACCGAACAGTCCGTTTCAGCGCTTCGAACGTGATGGAATGGTCGCCGCCGGACCCGGCGTCGAGGACATGAAGGGCGGGAATGTGGTGGTGCTGCTGGCCCTCAAGGCCCTCCACTCGGCCGGCGCCCTGGACGACGCGCGTATCGTCGTCGCGCTCACCGGGGATGAGGAGAAGCCCGGCCACCCTCTCTCGATCTCGCGGGCCAACCTCATCGAGGCCGGGAGGCGGAGCGACATAGCCCTCGGCTTCGAGGGCGGCGTCGACGGCACCCGGACGGCAACGATAGCCCGGCGCGGCTCGAGCGGCTGGACGCTTCGCGTCACGGGAGAGCGCGGCCACTCCTCACAGGTCTTCGGCGACAAGTACGGGGCGGGAGCGATCTTCGAGACCGCTCGTATTCTGGCCGGCTTCTACGACGAGGTGCGGGGTGAGGAGTACCTCACCTTCAACCCCGGCGTCATCCTGGGCGGCACGGACGTCTTGTTCGACGAGGCCGAAAGCGGCGGATCGGCCTTCGGGAAGACCAACGTCATCGCGCAGACGGTCGTCGTGGACGGCGGGCTGCGCTTCATCTCCGGGGATCAGGAGGCGCGGGCCCGCGAAGCGATGCGGCACGTCGTGGAGCGGCACCTACCGCGGACGTCAGCCGAGATCTCCTTCGAGGACGGGTATCCGGCGATGCCGCCGAACGATGGGAATCTGGAGTTGCTCGGTGCGCTGGATCAGGTGAGCCGGGACCTCGGACTCGGTCCGGTCGAAGCGGTGGATCCCGCCCGTCGAGGCGCGGCGGATATCTCCTTCGTCGCCTCCGACGTGGATGGTCTGGATGGGTTGGGGCCCGCGGGGGAGGGTGGCCACACGATCGAGGAAGTCGTGGACCTGAGCTCGCTACCTATCGTGGCAAAGCGGGCAGCTCTCCTGATCTACCGTCTGACCAGGACGGAGAGCGTCCGCTGATGTGCCAGTTGTTTCTAGCGGCAGATCAGACGAACCAGGCGTCCGCCTCGCTCTCCACCGCCATCTGAGCGGACTGAGCGGACTGCGTGCCCTGCATCGGCCCGTTGTCCCCGGTCAGCTCTTCCGTCGCCCTCCGGCCGACCAGGACCGCGGCTGCCACCCCGGCAACGAGCGTCATGATCGCAAGGCGAATCTCTAAGCGCATGAACCCATCCTCCAGCAGCTTCGATACAGCGTGAAGCCTCCCTGTCACCACCGAATCCCTGCCTACGACTGCTGCACGATCTGTGCTCGCGTCAAGCTCAGGGTAATGTGTTTGAAAGCCAATGATTTACGGCAGGCGCTCCAACGCGTTGACATCGTGTGTCTCCAGAGCGCAACGCACTATGCAGGCCTTGACGCCGTAGCGCCAGGCCCTGTACGTCTCCGGCACGCTTCGGAAAGCGGTAAGTGACCGCGGATCGGCCAATCGCACCCTCATAGGGGGAGGTCGGGAGATGAACGAGGCGCCTCGGGAGCAGTGGGGCAGCCGTTTCGGCTTCGTGCTCGCCGCTGTCGGATCGGCGGTCGGCCTGGGCAACATGTGGCGCTTTCCGTACTTCGCCGCCGAGAACGGCGGGGCGGCCTTCGTGTTCCTGTACATCATCATGGTGGCGCTGATCGGGCTGCCGATCATGCTGGCGGAGTTCGCGATCGGGCGCGGCTCGAAGAAGAGCCCGATCCTGGCGCTCGCCCACTTCGGAGGCAATGCCTGGAAACCCCTTGGCGTCCTCTTCGTGCTCGGGGGCTTTCTGATCCTGTCGTATTATGCCGTGATCGCGGGCTGGACCCTCCGCTACGGCTGGAATGCCCTGTCTACAGGCTTCGGCAGCGACCCGGCCGGCTTTTTCGGCGAGGTCTCGACCGGCTGGGATGCCGCCGTCTGGCACCTGCTATTCATGACGGTCACGGTCCTCATCGTCGCCGGCGGGATCCGAGGGGGCATCGAGCGCAGCGCCATCATTCTGATGCCGCTTCTGGCGTTGATCGTCGTGGGCCTCGCCATCTTCGCCTCGACGCTGCCTGGAGCCGAAGCGGGCTACGCGTTCTATCTGAAGGCGGACTTCCGCGAGGTCCTCTCTCTAAGCGTGCTCACCGAGGCCACCAGTCAGGCCTTCTTCAGTCTGAGCCTGGGGATGGGCGCGATGCTGACCTATGCGAGCTATCTCTCGCGAGACGACAACATGCCCCGTGAATCGGTGATCATCGAGGGCTCGGATTTCATTAACGCAATACTGGCAGTGCAGATGGACTTTCCGCTCATCTTCGCTCTGGGCTTGTCGGACGAGAATAGCGCGAGCACGATCGGCGCCTTGTTCATCAGCCTTCCGAACGCTTTCGCCGAGATGGGTGCGGTCGGCCGGCCGGTTGGGATCCTCTTCTTTCTCGCTCTGCTGGTCGGAGCCCTCACGTCAGCCATCTCGCTACTCGAGGTCGTCGTCTCGGCGATGATAGACAACTGGAAGTGGCCTCGGAAGAAAGCAGCGCTGATCATGGGGCTCTTGATCACGATCGTCGGGATTCCATCGGCGCTCAGCATTGACTTTTTGGGTTTGGTCGATCAGCTCGCCGCCAACCTGTTCCTGGTCGTTGGCGCGTTCTCGCTCTCGATCTTCGTCGGGTGGGTGATGCCGGACCCGATCGGGGAAGTCCGAAAGGGGGCGGAGGACATACGCTGGCTGCCCCTGTGGTACGCGTTCATCCGCTTCGTCGTGCCGCCGCTGCTACTGTTCGTTCTCTACTTCACGGTGGTCAACACCTGGAACATGGTCGCGGATCTGATCGGCGGCTGAGCCTCCGTCCGGCAAGCCGTCGGATCGAGGCGCGCCGGCGCGGTCGCTGATCGGTCGGATCGGAGGCGGCGCGGTGCTCCCTGACAATCAGGGCGAGGGCGGAAGCTCCCAACGAATCGGGGCGGAGGAGTCCGGGGGCGACGAGGCGGTCGCCAGGTCGGGCAGATCGAGGAACTCCGAGCCGAGCTCGTTCCCATCCAAGTCGACCGCTCTCAGCTTCAAGGCGCCCGACCCCACTTGCACCTCGATCCGAGCGGAATCACCCGCGGCCACAGTGTCCAGCACCACCTCGCCGGCACCGGCGCTCGCGTACACGATCACGGTGTACACCCGAGGGTTCACGATCCTGAACGGGTAAGCAGAAACACTTTCGAGGACCGTGGCGCCCGGTTCCGCGCCGCCGGCGGCCGGCCGGCTCATCGCGGAGTCGCCCGAGCCGGGTCCCTCGCCGCAGGAGGACAGCCCGCCCACCCCCAGCGCTAAGGTCAGCAGCCAGGTGCTCGAACGTCTCATATGTCGCCCGCCCCGAGCTCGGCGCGGAAGAGCTCGTTTCTCTGCCGAACGGCTGCGGCTCTGTCGATTTCCATCTCCTCGCGGGTCGCGTCCCACCCCAGCTCCTCCCCCATGATCGTCGCTACGCGGGCTACAGCCGCGACGAAGTCCTCCGTCTCCAGAGCCAGGTGTGTCCGCCGGAAGGCCACATCCTCGACGTGGACCGGCATCTCCTCTCTAACCGAGTAGAGGATCTCCGCTCCGATGTTCGGGCGGTCCCTCACGACGCGTTCGCGCAGTTCCGGCCGAGCAGCAGCGAGGTTCAGCACTTCGTCGGCTTCGGCACCGTATGTCTCGGCCATCAAAGTTAGCGCCGAAGGGTCGAGCCCGATCGCCGCCGCTCGTCCCTGGAGAGACCCGAGCAGCTCCTCGAAGCTCTCGAAATCGCCCCCCGGCAGCGCTCTGTCGGCCGTGGCCGAGGATGCGGGCTCGGCGGCCCCTTCCTCGACCAGGCTCTCGACCGCACGATCTATGATCTCCTCCGCCATCGCACGGTGGGAGGTGAGCTTTCCGCCCGCGATCGTGAGCAGACCGGGAAGCTCTTCGAGGATTACATGCTCCCGGGAGACCTCGTCCTCATCCTCGCCCGGCTCGCCTGCCACGAGCGGACGAAGCCCTGCCCAGGCGCTGATCACGTCCTCCACGGTCAGCTTTGCTCCCGGAAACAGCCGATTAGTGGAATCCAGCAGATAGCGGACGTCGGCGCCGGTAGGGCGAACGTGCTCGGGTAGCCCCTCGTAGTCCTCATCCGTCGTCCCGATCAGCGTGAGATCGCCCCACGGCAACACGAACATGATCCGGCCGTCCAGCGCTGACTCGAAGATGAGGGCCCGCTGGTGCCCGATGCGGTCGCGCCGGACGTGGATGTGCGTGCCGCGCGTGGGCCTCAGCAGGGGCTCCCGGGAAATCCCGCTCTGCCGGGCGGTCTCATCTGTCCATGGACCGGTCGCGTTGATCACGACACTCGCGCGGATCTCCCATGATGAGCCGAGGCCGACCTCGGCGGCGCGCTCGGCCGCACCGAGCGGATCCGAGGGTCGCGACGGAGGCGCAAGATCCCTGACGCTCACCCCACACGCTCTTCCTTCCTCGACCAGGACCTTCGCCGCCAGGCGGTTTGCCGCCGCCGCACCCATCTCTACGGCGGAGTTTATCGTGGCGAGCACCAGCCGCGCATCATCGACCTGCGCGTCGAAGTAGCGCGCGCCGCCGAGCAGGCCTTCGGGAGAGAGCGTGGGCTCGCGCCACAGCACGTCCCCCTCGCTCAGCATCTGGTGCCTCTCGATGTTCCGGAATAGAGAAAGCGCGTCGTAGAGCCACATCCCGGCCGTCATCGTCAGCCGTCCGACCCGGCCTTCCCGATACAGAGGGAAGAGAAACTCCAAGGGGCGCACCATGTGAGGAGCGATTCGGAGGAGGGTCCGGCGCTCGCGGCTCGCCTCAAAGACCAGGTCGAGCTCGAACTGCTCCAGGTAGCGGAGTCCGCCGTGGATAAGACGGGATGATCGGCTACTTGTCCCCTCACCGAAGTCCCGTGCTTCGACGAGCGCCGTGCGAAGCCCTCGGCTGGCCGCGTCGCGCGCGGCGGCGGCGCCGGTGATTCCGCCGCCGATGACGGCGACGTCGAACGGCTCGGCGCGCAGCCGGCGGACGCACTCCGCCCGGTTCACGGCGTCAGGACGATCTTGCCGAAGGCCTCGCCCGCCTCGAGGCGCTCGTGCGCCTCGCCGATCCGCTCCAGCGGCCACACGACGTCGACCACCGGCTCGAGCGAGCCGTCGAATACCAGACCCATCACCTCGACGAACTCGGAGTGGCTGGCCATCGTGCTCCCGATGATCTGCAGCTGCTTCCAGAAGACCAGGCGAACGTCCTGGCAGCCTTCCGCACCGGTCGTGGCGCCGTACGTAACCAGGCGGCCGTTCCGCGCGAGCGAGCCGACCGTCTTCTTCCAGGTCTTCTCACCGACGCTGTCGAGCGCCACGTCGACTCCGCGCCGTTCGGTCAGCCTCCGGACGGCAGTCGACAGATCCTCTGTTCCACGGTCGATGACGTGGTCTGCCCCCAAGGCCCGCACCGCCTCCAGGTAGGGGCCGCTGGTCGCGGCGATGACCTTGGCTTCCAGCCGCTTGGCGATCTGAATGGCCGCCGTGGATACGCCGCCCGAGGCTCCGGTTACGAGAACCGTCTCCCCCGCCCTGAGCCGGGCCCTCGTGACGAGTGCCCGCCACGCGGTCTGGAAGACGAGAGGCGCCGCGGCGGCGCTGCGGGCGGGAAAGCCGTCGGGCAGGTGAAGGAGGTTGCCGGAAGGCACACATACGCGCTCGGCCAGGGCACCCGTCACATGCTCGCCGAGGATGTGATATCGCTCGCAGAGGCTCTGCTCCCCGCGACGGCACCACTCGCACTCGCCGCACCAAAGGCCCGGGTTCGCGGTGACCCGATCACCAACCTTCCAATCCTCCACGCCTCGGCCCACCTCGGAGATGGTGCCGGCGAAGTCCGAGCCGCCGACGTGCGGAAATGACACGTCCAGACCGGGAAGCCCCCGCCGCACCCACAGGTCCAGGTGGTTGAGCGCCGCCGCCTCGACCTCGACGATCACGTCACCCGCCCCGGGATCTGGATCGGGCAGCTCTCCGACCACGAGGACTTCCGGTCCGCCATGAGCGTTGAAGTATGCCGCCTTCATCTCGATCGACCGTTCATGTGCATACGCCTCTCATGTGAGTCCACGGCGCCTGGCCGAAGCGGATCTTTCGGGGCGCCGGAATGGTACTTGAGACCGAGTCTCAATGTTACTTGAAATCCATTCTCAACGAGCGTACCTTCGCGTGTAACCAATAATAGTTCTCGATTTCGGCCGCTTGTCGGCCGCTTGGACGCTATGGGGGGCCGTTGGCTCTGCCACTCGTCCTACCATGGCCGGTCGCCCGACGTCGATTCGACTGCAAAGTAGGGGCGGGCGCGGCAGTTCACGACGGCTTGCCACCCCCAGACAGGATAGCTGGAGATGCCAGACCACTTGCTCGAGATAAAAGACCTCCACGCCTCCCTCGAGGGAGAGGACACGGAGATCCTTCGCGGCGTCGACCTCACGGTCGGGAGCGGCGAGATCCACGCCCTTATGGGCCCCAACGGCTCCGGGAAGAGCACCCTCGCCAAGGTCATCGCGGGCCATCCGGCCTACGAGGTGACCCGAGGCGAGATCCTACTCAACGGCGAGAGCATACTGGAGCTCGAGCCGGACGAGCGCAGCCGAGCCGGGGTCTTTATGGCCTTCCAGTATCCGGCCGAGATCCCGGGAGTGACGATCGCCAACTTCCTCCGCGCGGCGCTGAACTCCCGTCGGGAGGATGACGACGAGATCGACGTCTTCGCCTTCCACCAGCTTCTGCAGGAGAAGATGGCGCTGCTGGAGGTCGACCCCGATTTTTCCGCCCGCTATGTGAACGACGGGTTCAGCGGGGGAGAGAAGAAGCGCAATGAGATCCTCCAGATGGCCGTGCTCGAGCCGCAACTGGCCGTGCTCGACGAGACGGACAGCGGCCTCGACATCGACGCGCTCCGGATCGTGTCGAACGGCGTCAACACGCTGGCCGAAGCAGACGAGAAGCTCGGCGTGCTCCTCATCACGCACTACAAGCGGATCCTCCAGTACATAATGCCGGACCATGTGCATGTAATGATCAGGGGCCGCCTGGTGGAGAGCGGCGGATCTGAGCTGGCCGACCACCTCGAGGAGCACGGGTACGACTGGCTGAAGGAGGAGGCCGAAGCGGTTCCCGCCGCAGGGGCGTAGGCCGCTGGAGCGCACGTAGCGAAGAGGAAAAGAAGACAGATGCCGCGAAACGAGACGATCGCCGAACTGGACCTCGACCGATACAAGTACGACTTCGTCACCGAGGGCAGGTCCGTCTTCAAGTCCCGTAAGGGCCTGGACGAGGAGGTCGTGCGACAGATCTCGGCCCACAAGGAGGAGCCGGGGTGGATGCTGGAGTTCCGGCTGAAGGCGCTGCAGGTCTTCGAGTCGAAGCCGATGCCAGACTGGGGCGGTGATCTCGACGGGCTCGACCTCGACGAGATCTACTTCTACCTCCGTCCCCAGGACCGGATGGAGCACTCCTGGGATGACGTGCCGCAGGAGATCAAGGACACGTTCGAAAAGCTCGGGATACCCGAGGCGGAGCGGAAGGTCCTGGCGGGAGTCGGCGCACAATACGAGTCGGAGATGGTCTACCACTCGCTCCGGGAGGAGTGGGAGCAGCAGGGAGTGATCTTCGAGTCGATCGAGGACGGCCTCAAGAAGTATCCGGACCTGTTCAGGGAGTACTTCTCGACGGTCGTGCCGACGGGCGACAACAAGTTCGCGGCACTAAACTCGGCGGTCTGGTCCGGCGGCTCGTTCGTCTACATCCCCAAGGGCGTGAAGGTGGAGATTCCGCTTCAGGCCTACTTCCGCGTGAACGCCGAGCAGATGGGTCAGTTCGAGCGCACGCTGATCATCGCCGACGAAGGATCCGAGGCCCACTACATCGAGGGGTGCACGGCGCCGGTCTACACGACCGACTCCTTCCACTCCGGCGTGATCGAGATCATCGTCAAGCCGAACGCCAGGTTCAGGTACACGACGATCCAGAACTGGTCGAACAACATGTACAACCTCGTCACCCAGCGCGCGTTGGTGCACGAGGGGGCGTACATGGAGTGGCTGGACGGAAACCTCGGCTCGAAGCTGACGATGAAGTACCCGTCCTGTTTCCTTGTCGGCGAGGGAGCACACGGACAGATCCTGTCGATCGCCTACGCGAGCGACGGCCAGCACCAGGACACGGGCGGGAAGGTGGTCCACGTCGCGCCCAACACGACTTCGCAGATTACCTCGAAGTCGATCTCCAAGGGGAACGGGCGTGCGTCGTATCGGGGCCTCCTCAAGGTCTACGAGGGTGCGACGGCCGCGAAGTCGAACGTCGAGTGCGACGCCCTCCTGTTGAGCGAGAAGACTCGGACGGACACGTACCCGTACATCGAGATCGACGAGGAGACGGCGTCGATCGGCCACGAGGCGACGGTGTCGAAGGTGGGCGACGAGCAACTCTTCTATCTGACGAGCCGCGGCCTCTCCGAGGAGCAGGCAATGACCATGGTCGTGCGCGGCTTCATCGAGCCGATCGCCAGGGAGCTCCCGCTCGAGTACGCAATCGAATTGAATCGTCTGGTCGAGCTCGAGATGGAAGGCAGCGTCGGGTAGGTCGCGGATTGGCGGCTCCTGGCTCGAAAACAGAGAGTAGAGAGAAGATACGTGGGGAACGGAGTGACAACCGTGAACATAGACGCGACCGCGGGTGGAGCCGTGAAGCTGGCTGACCCGGAACGCGCTCTTGCCGCCATCACTGGGCTGAACGAGCCACAGACGCTCAGGCAGGCCCGGCGGCTGGCGTGGGAGCGCTTCCGGGAACTGCCCATGCCGACGCGAAAATCGGAGGAGTGGCGGTACACCGACATCTCGAGCCTCCGACTCGAGGACTTCGAGCCCGCGATTCCCGGTCTCAACGGTGATGGACCGGACGGATCGGAGCTCGCCGGGCTGGACGATCTCGAAGCCGTCCCCGAGCCGGTACGCGAGGTTCTGGCGCGCTCACACGAGCGAAGCGGCGTATGGGTCCAGGTGGACGGCGTCACCGTCTACCACCGTCTCGACGACGACCTGGCCGAGCGCGGGGTCATCTTCGCGTCGATCGGGACGGTGGCGCGCGAGCGACCAGATCTGGTGGAGAAGTACGTATTCACGAGCCCGATACCGGAGATGGAGGAGAAGCTCTGGGCGGCTCACGTGGCACTCCTCTCAGAGGGCTTCGTGCTTCACGTGCCTCCTGGCGTGCGGCTTCCGGCGCCGATCCACACGTTCCGCTGCATCACCAAACCCGGAACCCTCGTCTCCACGCATTCCGTGGTGGCGGTGGAAGAAGGCGGAGAGGCCACCTGCATCGACGAGTTCATGTCGCCCGATCTGCCGGAGACCTCGATCAACCTGGCCGGCGCGGAGCTTTTCGGTGGTCCCGAAGCGACGCTTCACTACATCGCACTGCAGCGCTTCGGAACCGGCGTGAAGCACTTCGGACTTCAACATGTGACCTGCGAGCGGGACAGCCGGTTCGCCGGGATCAACGTCAGCCTCGGGGGCGAGCTTTCGCGAGCCGACGTGACCAGCCACCTGGAGGGATCCGGCAGCGAGAGCGAGATGCTGGCCCTGTGGTTCGGCGATCGCACGCAGCACTTCGATCACCACACCCTACAGCACCACGCCGCGCCGAGCGCTCACAGCGATCTCCTTTACAAGGGCGCTCTGACGGATTCGGCGCAGAGCGTCTTCAGAGGTCTCATTCGGGTGGAGCCGGAGGGTCAGCTGACGGACGCCTATCAGACCAACCGCAACCTCATCCTGAGCGACAAGGCCAGCGCCCGGGCGCTCCCGAACCTCGAGATCGAGGCGGACGACGTCCGCTGCTCTCACGGCGCGACGGTGGGCCAGGTGGACGAGAGGCAACTCTTCTACCTCATGAGCCGGGGACTGAGCCGCCAGCAGGCCGAGAGGCTGCTGGTGTTCGGATTCTTCGATGAGGTGCTGGGACGTATCCACCTCGAGGGCGTGCGAGACCGAATCCGCGAAGCGATCGAAGCGAAGATCGGCCTGGACAGGTCGCCGCGGGCGCGAGGAGCGCCTGGGGCATGAGCGAGTTCACGACGGTGGCCAGCCTGGCGGACGTCCCGGAGAGCGGCTTGAAGACCGTGCAGGTGAACGGGAACAACCTCGTTCTCGTGAGACGCGACGGACGGGTCTACGCGCTCGAGGACCGTTGCTCGCACGAAGAGTTCCCGCTCTCGGCCGGAGAGGTGACCGGCGATCAGATCACGTGCGCCCTGCATGGTGCCCGCTTCGACCTCGCATCGGGCACGCCGAAGGCGCTGCCCGCCGTCCTGCCCGTGCGCACGTTCGAGTGCCGCGTAGAGGGCGACGAGGTCCAGGTCAGACTCTGATCGCGATCGGCGCCGACGCCATGAAAGCTGCGGCGGTCGCACCTCCGTACGATATCGACGCTGTCCGGAGGGACTTCCCGATCCTCGAGCAGGAGGTCAACGGGCAGCCGCTCGTCTATCTCGACAGCGCAGCGAGCGCACAGCGACCACTCGCCGTCCTCGACGCGGTCCGCCAGCACTACGAGACGTCGCACGCGAACGTACACCGCGGGGCCCACGAGCTCAGCGCCCGCGCCACCGAGGCATATGAGGATGCCCGCACTTGCGTCGCCGCACATATCGGCGCGAAGGATGCCGCGGAGATCGTCTTCGTACGAGGAACGACCGAGGCGATCAACCTCGTCGCGGGCAGCTGGGGCAGGGCCCGGGTCGGCCCGGGCGACGAGATCCTGCTCACCAAGATGGAGCACCACTCCAACATCGTGCCCTGGCAGCTCCTGGCGGAGGCGACCGGAGCCACTCTGCGTTTCGTGGATGTCTCCCCCGATGGACAGCTGGTGCTTGACGACTATGACCGGATGCTCTCCGAGCGGACGCGTCTGGTGGGTGTCACGCACATCTCCAACAGCCTTGGCGTCATCAATCCGGTGCGGGAGATCTCTGCGCTCGCTCACGAGGCTGGGGCCCTCTGCCTCGTCGACGGCGCCCAGGCGGCACCCCACCTCGCTCTCGATATGGGCGCGCTCGGATGCGATTTCTACGCATTCAGCGGCCACAAGATGTGCGGACCGACCGGGATCGGGGCACTGTGGGCGCGACGCGCGCTTCTGGAGGCAATGCCGCCCTACCAGGGTGGCGGCGAGATGATCGCCTCCGTAACGCTCGACGGTTCCACATGGGCGGCGGTACCGCACAAGTTTGAAGCCGGAACGCCGAACATCGCCGGTGCCGTCGGCCTCGGTGCCGCGATCCGTTATCTGGACGGGATCGGTCTCGATGCCATCCGGCGTTACGAGACGGAGCTCATGGGGTATGCTCTCGAACGACTCGGCGAGATCGCAGGGCTTCGGATCTACGGACCAACCGACGAGCGCGTGGGTGTTTTATCTTTCACGTACCTGGACGTGCACCCTCACGACTTGGCGACGATCCTCGATCAGAAGGGTATCGCGATCCGGGCGGGTCATCACTGCAATCAACCGCTCATGGAGCACTTCGGAGTCGATGCGACTGCTCGTGCCAGTCTCTATCTGTACAATACGCCGCAGGAGATCGACGCTCTCTGCGAGGCGCTCCACCTCGCTGGCGAGCTTTTCTGCCGCACGCTTTAAGCGCACGCTCCCCCGCACGGCGCAGTCATGAGCGAACACTCTGGCACTCCGAATGGCCAGCCGATCGACCGCTCGATCCCCAGCGCCCTGGCCGATCTGTTTCAAGAGGTCATCCTCGATCACTACAGACGTCCCAGGAACAAGGGGTCGCTCGAGGCGCCCACCCATACCATCACGATGAACAACCCGCTTTGTGGGGACGTCATCGAGCTGTCACTCTCCGTCCAGGCCGACCGGATCGACGACGTACGCTACGAGGGAAGGGGCTGCTCCATCAGCCAGGCCGCCGCCTCGATGATGACCGAGCGACTCAAGGGGGCCAAGCTCGGGGAGGCCCGAGCGTTATCGGTCAAGTTCACTCGCCTGCTCCACGGCGAGGAGGAGCTTCAGCGGGACGAGACGCTGGGCGATCTGCGGGCCCTAGCGGGCGTCTCGAAGTTCCCCGTGCGGATCAAGTGCGCTCTGTTGGGCTTCAACTGCCTCGACGAGCTGATCGGAGAGCCCGCAACCGGCGATCGCGGTCCCGGGAGCGGGCCGGGAGAGCAGCGGTAGCCATCCGCGGAGCTGTCGGTTGAGCGTGCAGACCGAGGGCCGCGTGCTCAGGAGCGCAGGCGGTGTGTACTCGGTGGATTGCGGCGATCGCATCCTTGACTGCACGCTTCGTGGACGGTTGAAGCTGGATGAGGAATCGATCAATCCGGGAGACGTCGTGCTCCTGGAGCATCTCCCCGACGGAAGCTTTCGGATCGAGCGCCTTCTGCCCCGAAGCACCAAGCTCTCGCGGCGTGCCGTCGCGGGCAGCAGGGAGCAGGTGATCGTAGCGAACGTGGACCAGTTGGCCGCGGTCTTTGCGGCTGGCGACCCGGCGCCCGACTTCCGGCTTCTGGATCGGTTTCTGGTGCTGGCGGAGCTGAACGGGCTCTCCGCCTTCATCGTCCTCAACAAGATCGACCTCACGAGCGAGGCCGCAGCGATGGACGCCTTCCACATCTACCGCGAGGCCGGCTACGACATCCTTCCGACGAGCGCCCACCGAGGCGACAGGGTACCTGAGCTCAGCCGCCGGCTCGGAGACCACGCGACCGTCTTCGCCGGGCCTTCCGGGGTCGGCAAGTCCAGCCTTCTCAACCTCCTGCTGCCCGAGCACGAGCTCAAGGTCCGAGAGGTGAGCAGCAAGCGAGGCCGGGGCAGGCATACGACCGTCGGATCCACGTTCTACCGGCTTCCTGACGGGGGATATGTCGCAGACACGCCCGGGCTGCAGCTGCTGGTGCTCTGGGACTTGTCAGCGGACGAGCTCGCGGGGGGGTTTCCCGAGTTCGCCGCGGCGCTCGGCAGCTGCCGCTTCAACGATTGCCGGCATGTAAGCGAGCCCGACTGCGCCGTGCGGCGCCTGGTCGAAGCCGGAGTGGCGAGCGAAGCCCGTTACAGCAGCTACCGGGCCCTGCTGGATGAGACCAAGCAGGAGAATACGTGACCGAGCGAGAGGAGTTCTCAGAAATCCTCCGAGCGGGTTTCTCCCGATACGAGGCGCGACGCGCGGACCCCCCGGCCGGAACCGCTCGAGCCGCCGTGGTGCTCGTGCTCAGGGCCGGCAAGACCCAGCCGGAAGCTCTCTTCGTCGTCCGAGCGACCCACGAGCGGGACCCATGGTCGGGGCACGTGGCACTCCCCGGAGGGCGGGAAGAGGAAACGGACCGTGACCTCATGGACACAGCGCTTCGGGAGCTGCACGAGGAAACGGGTCTCGAGCTCGGCAGGAGGGAGATCGTGGGTCGCCTCGACGATCTTCACCCCGTGAGCAGCCACATCCCTCGAATCGCGATCACCCCCTTCGTGGCGTGGCGTCCTCGTCTCGGAGGGGTGCGCGGAAGCGCCGAGATCGACGGACACTTCTGGGTCCCGGTATCCGAGCTCGAGACACCGGCGCGACGCTCCTCTCTGACGCTCCGCAGAGATGGGGCTACGTTCCGACTCCCTACCATCGAGTACGACGGGCACACGGTGTGGGGACTCACCTACTCGATCATACAGAACTTCCTCGAGCTGTTGAGAGATGCCGCGGACCGGCCGGCCGCCGGCTCGTGAAGGCGCTCATCGCGGGCTGCGGCTACACCGGCCGGCGCCTGGCCGCGAGACTCCTGGCCGACGGCGTCGAGGTCGTGGGCACGGTTCGCAAGCGGAGTGGTGCCTCCGCGTTGGAGGCCGCAGGGATCCGGCCTCTCATCATCGACGCGGATGACCCATCCTCGACCGTCATGCTCGAAGAGGTCGCTCCGGACGTCTGCTTCTTCCTAATCCCGCCCGCCCCCCTGGCAGAGGATCCGGCCGCCGCCCGTCTCTCCAGGTTCGTCGAAGCGCTGCGCCGGGCGCCGCTCGAGTGCTTCGTATACGCGAGCAGCACCGGGGTGTACGGCGACGCGGACGATGAGACGGTCTCGGAGAGTACCGTTCCGCAGCCGACCTCGCCCAAGGGAAAGGCGCGCCTGGTCGCCGAGCGAAAGTTGCTCGAGCTGGGCTGGTGGCTGGATTCGCGGCCGCGTATCGCGAGAATCGCCGGGATCTACGGGCCTGGACGGACCCTGGGACCGGCGATCCGCGAGGGGCGCTACCAGCTGATCATCGGACGTGAGACCTGGTCGAGCCGGATTCACGTGGCGGATCTGGTGACGGCTCTGATCGCGATCTGGCGAGCAGGCGCGAGCGGCCGGATATACAACGTGTGCGACGACGAGCCTCACCTCTCCTCCGAGTACGCGCGCCTCACCGCTTCCCTGCTGGGCCTGGAGCTGCTGGAGATCAGCGAGGACGGGGCCCGTGCACTTTACGATCCGGACCGTCTGGCGCGAGTGCTGGCCAGCCGCAGGGTGTCGAACCGCCGCCTGCGCGGCGAGCTGGGTGTGAGGCTTGCCTATCCGTCCTTCCGGGAGGGGCTCCCGGCGGCGCTTCGGGAAGAGGGCTCGATCGGATGACGTGCTCCGGGTCTGGCGAGAGCGCCGCCCTTGACTCGCGACGGCTGCTTATTCCGCGCTAGTCAGCTCCTCGAGGATCGTCTCGCGGAGTTCGTCGATGATGTCCGGCCAACCGACGTCCTCCTCCTTGGTCACCGTGACGAAATCCTCCGCCAGAAACAGCGCGCGGACGCCTCGGACCTGGAAGATCCGCTCGGCGAGTCGATCCTCTCCGGGGGATGGCGGCTCGAAATACGACCTCCCCTCTTCGTCGAAGATCGCCCGCTCGACCACGAACTTGGCCGCGTTCGGGTTGGGGGTCCCCGTGATTCGAATTTTCGGCTCATCGCGGGCAGCCAAGCGTGATCCTCCGGCCCTCGATGGGCCTTCGCGGTTCGAGATGATCGCTGCAAATCTTAGGGTAGACGCCACCTGTGGTGTCAGCAAGAGGACTGCAGCGTCGCCTCGCACGCCGCCAGAGCCTCGTCTATCGCCACCACCGCCAGGTCCAGGAGGTCGCGCTCGATCGTCAATGGAGGGGAGAGCGAGAGGACGTCCCCGTCCACACCCGAGCCCAGGAGGATCCAGCCGCGCTTCAAGCCCTCCACCAGCGCCGTCGCCGTGATCCGGTGGCCCGGTATCCGACCGGCCGGGTCCTCGAGCTGGATGCCTATCATCATGCCACGCCCGCGCACCTCGCGGACCACCGAGCGCGTGGCCGCCATCTCCCGCAGCGCCTCGATCCAGCGCTTCCCTTCTTCGCGAGCCCGAGCCGCGAGGCCGAGCTCTTCGATCAGGCTGATCGAAGCGAGAGCGGCGGCGCAGCAGATCGGGTGTCCCATGAAGGTCGAGGTGTGGATCGCTTCTCCCGCAGACTCGGGCCAGGCCGACATCGCCTCCGCCGATCCGATGCAGGCGGATATCGGCATGCCGCCGGACATGGCTTTGCCGACGCAGAGGAGGTCGGGAACGACCCCTTCGGCATCACAGGCGAGCCGCCAGCCGGTCCGGCCAAAGCCGGTATAGATCTCGTCCACGATCAGCAGAGCCCCGCTCGCTCGGCACAGCTGCGCCAGGCCCGGAAGGAACCCCGACGGCGGAAAGAGATCCCCTCCACGGCCGAGCGCCGGCTCGACGATCACGGCTCCGATCCCGCCTTCGGGCGCCAACAGAAGGCGCTCCACCTGGTCGAGAGCCTCGAAGGCATCGCCGGACCCTTCGACGGGATAGCGGGCGCGAACGACGTTCGGGTTGAGCTGCGGGCGGAACGGTTCCCGAAACAGCGAGCGATCGGTGACCGAGAGGGCCCCGTATGTGACGCCGTGATACGCCCCCGAGAATGCCAGCCAGCCGGACCGCTTCGTGTGGAGAGTCGCCGTCTTGAGGGCGATCTCCACGGCTTCGGAGCCCGAGGTACCGAGGACGACCCTCGATCCGGGTGGCCCCAGGTCGGCGAGACGCTCGAGCAGCTCTACGCGAACCTCGGATGGATGCACATCTCCCATCGCGTGCAGCAGCGCCTCGCTTTGTGAGCGAATCGCCTTCTCGATCGCTGGATGCCGGTGTCCGGCCGCCGCCACTCCGAACGCCGCCGTCAGGTCCACGAACCGGTTACCGTCTGCGTCCCACACGTTACTCCCGAGCGCGGTCCGCCAGAATACAGGGAACTCGTCGGAAACGAAGGTGACGTTCCGCGACTCTACGCTCGTGAGTCGACCCGCGAGCGCGGCCGATCGGGGTCCCGGAACGGGACCGATCAGGAGCGGCGGCTGAGATCGATTCATCATCGGTTCAGAGAGACCCTGCATCGACAGCACGGTGCGTTGGGTTCGGATGCCCTACCAGTCGTCGCCTACCAATTGTAGACGGTCCAGCATCCGCATCCGGGTGACGGGCAGACGAGGCGTACCCGGAAGGGGCTTCCATCCGACCGGGGAGCGAGGTGCTGTTCCACGTGGCGCGCCATTCGCGTGGAGCAAGCGGGGCACTCCGGCTCGCCACCTGCCGTTGGGTGCTCGCGATCAAGCCGTTCGAGCTCGGCGGCTTGCTCGTAATCCAGCATGCGCCCGAGATTGTCGTCGTGTTCCAAGCCCATGTTCCTGCTGAATGTCAGCGTGGCTTCTGAGACGGTACACTAGGATGCGGACCGCGCGCACCATCGCGCCAGCATGAGCGAGCGTGGCGATTCTCTCGTGCCCAGCGGCGATCCACTCGAGCGCTACCGGCCCGAGTTCCCGATCCTCGAACGGAAGATCTATCTAAACTCCAACTCGCTCGGAGCTCTGTCGTGCCGCTCGATCTCGTACCGCCGCGAGTTCGAGAGAGACTGGAACGATCTGGGTGCGAGCGCGTGGTACGAGATCTGGCTCGGCAAGCTCGAGCAGGTCCGGGCCGCCTTCGGCCGTACCGTCGGAGCGGCACCCGCCACGATCGCCCTTCTGCCCAGCGTCTCCGCGGGCCTGGCGGCCGTTGCGGGATCCGTGGACTTTCGCCGTCGCAACAAAGTGGTGGTGACCGAGCTGGACTTCCCGACGCTCTGCTATCAGTTCCTATCACGGGAATCGACGGGTCTGGAAGTCGTCATGGTCGAAAGCCCCGACGGCATCGAAGTGCCGCTCGAGCAGATCGAGGCCGCCGTGGATGACCGGACCGCAATCCTGGCGACCTCACACGTCTTCTTTTCCTCCGGCGCCATCCAACAGGTGAGTGAGCTGTCGCGGATCGCCCGCCGAAATGGCGCCCTCCTTCTGCTGGATGCCTACCAGTCGACCGGCCAGATCCCGGTAGACGTGGTTGCCTGGGAGGTGGATCTCCTCCTCTCAGGAGCCCTCAAATGGCTGTGCGGCGGACCCGGCCTCGCCTTCCTATACGTTCGGCCGGACCTCGACCTGCAACCCACTACGCTCAGCTGGTTCGGGGTCGAGGACCAGTTCTCCTTCGACCCGAGAGCTGCGCGGCCGCACGCGCACGCACGCCGGTTCGACCTCGGCACTCCAGCCGTGAGCGCTGCCTTTACCGCCGCCGGCGGCCTGGAGATCATCGAAGAGGCCGGAATCGAGCGCATTCGTGCTCGAAACCGGATGCTGACGGCCGATCTGATCGACCGTCTGTCGGATGCCGGCTTCCGGCCGCACGTGGCGCGGGATCCGGCTCGTCGCTCCGCGATCGTGCTCGCGGACCACTCCGATGCAGCTTCCGCCGTGCGAAGCCTGGCCGAGAGCGGCATCATCATCGACCACAGGAAAGATCGCGTACGTCTCTCACCGCATTTCTACAACACGGTCGAGGAGAATCGGCTGGCCGTGGAAGCCCTTGCCGGGTGCCGGCCGTGAGCTTTGGAGCCCTCGCGCGGTCGGACCCGTGCCGGCCGGTGAGTCAGTGCTCCAGACCGATGACGGCGTACCCCTCCCGGTCGCTGATCCAGAACAGGTAAACGTTGGCGGGTCGCGGCCGCGGTGTTGTCGTTGGCCCCAACTTCTCGGCCCGGATGCGCAGAACGGCCAGCCGTTCGGCCGAAACATCCGTATGTCCCGAAGATGGCTTTTCCGTCGCAAAGCCCGCCCGGCACGCGTCGGCCGCACCGGGCGGAGCCACATGGAGCCTCGCCGGTCCCGCGCCGGGCGCACGGCTCGACCCCTTCCAGTGCCGCCCTCGACCCTCGTCCCTCAGCTCCCATTCGTAGCGCGTGTTGGACCGGTATCGCGCCCCGACGGCAACACCCAGATCATCGAACCTCACGCCGAAGCCCGGGCCCGAGGCATCCGTGCACTCCACCAAGACGCCCTCGATCGGCGATACGCGGCCGAACCAGTAGTTCACCGTCTTGTCACGCCGCGCGATGAGTATCGATGTGAGCGTATCGGCCGCGCGCTGATCGGGAAGCTCGCCGGCCTCGACCGCGGCCCGGATCAGCCGGTCGCTGAACCGGACGACGATCTTCGCCCCCCAGTATCCGTCGGCAACCGTGGCCGATCGGAACGCGGCGTTCGGCCAATTCGGCTTCCACGCGCCGGGTTCGTAGCTGGCGACGGGGAGCCAGCCGATCGAAGGGTCGATGACCTCGAACTCCTTCCCCTCCCAGCCCGCGTGGTAGAAGCCGAAGGTGGGCAGGCGGGCCAAGAAGGCCCAGGCGTCGAAGTTGTACTCCATGCCCTCCCTCGGATTGTGGGGCCGAACCGTGCCGCTCCCGAGCGTGGCCCCGAAGTCCTGCAGGTAGTGCCGCAGATAGCCGGGCGGGTCGATCCACACATCCATCGTGTTGGCGAAACGCATGTCCACGTGATTCGTCCACGCGGAAACCACGTAGAGGCCTCTCAGCTCTCGCCTGTTCTGGTGCAGGTAATAGTCGTTCGGGTCGTCCTTGCGCGTGCCCCGGAAGCGGAACGGACCCTTAGGTGTTCCAGGCAGCAACTTGCTGGCGATCGCTCGATACCGACCGTCGGCCAGCGGCGCGGTCTTCTGGAGGACCTCCTGCACCTCCTCTTCCGTCGGCGCACCCTCTGCCTCGGAGATGACGAGGGATGTCTGGCCGAAGGTCACGAGATAGTCCTCGGGCGTGTGGAAGCCCGCCGCCCAGAAGAGGCGGTTGGATATCGTGTTCGCCGCGCTGGCCAGATAGAGGTTCTCGGGCGGATCGAACTTGAACAGGTAGATATCACCCTTGCCGTCCTCGACCCAGAGGCCGGGCGAGATTCCCGCGCCCTTCAGCCGAGTGACCTTGTAGGGAGGGCTCGGCCGGCCCTCCAGGGAGGTCGGCCCGAGCCTCATCTGTTCCGCGGTTAGATCGCGCTGCGTGATCCGGTGCTCGAACCACGCAGAGTTGACCACCTCGTCGAAGTGGGTGAGGTTCAGCGCCTCGTTCCGGTAGATCCAGTCATCCGGATCGAAGGGCTGCCCCAGCTCGCCCACCGTCGACTCCCGGATTAGAGGCCAGATCTCCGAGGGCTCCCTTTCCTCGGGCTCGTGGATCGGTAGCGTGTCCGCGTAAGGGATCGACTGCGGGCGGAGAGCGAGCGGCGGAAGGCTGCCTCCCCTCGCACATCCGGAGAGTGCCAGCGCCCCGAGCACCAGGGCCGGCAGCGCGGCCGGCAGCCGATCCCTACCGAGCATCAGAAGTCCGAGATGAGCCTGAAGCCGAACCGGAAGCCCTCGTCGCCCCAGGCGAAGAAGAAGTGGGCGCCGGGGCCGGTTTGTGTGGCGAAGCGTAGCCCGAAGCCCCAGTCATTCCGGAAGGAGGTGATCTCGCCGATGCTGGGCATCACCGTGCCGGAATCCCAGAACACGAACCACTCCGCCCGCGAGCGATCCTGCAGCTCCCGCCAGGCCTCGTACCGCCACTCCACCGTCCACGTGAGCCTGTCCCGGTCACGGAAACGGGCGGTCGTGAAGCCTCGCAGATCCCGATCGCCACCCAGCTCTGCAAAATAGTAGAAGGGCACACCCTGGCCCCAACCGGGATTGGTCTCGACGAGGGTGCGAAGAGCGAACGACTGGCGCTGGTTGAACGGGATGTAGCCCTGCACCTCGCCCTGCAGTCGCAGGAAATCGGAGTCGGTGGAGCCGGTGCCGCCGTAGTAGAACGCCTCGCCGATGAAACGCACTCCTCGAGGTTGCAGGATGTCGATGTGGGTGAAATCGACGGTCGCCTTGGTCCCCGCGACGACGTAGTTGACGACCTGGAGGGAACCGTACAGAGAGTCGGGATCGAAGGTCTCGCGTATGTCGGGCAGGTCATCGTTCTGTCCCGGACCCGTCCGGTTCGTCTCCCATCCGGCGGCGCTGTTGAAGCTGAGGTGATCGGAGACCTTCGCCTGCCAGATCCCGCCAAGCAGGATCTGCTCCCACTCGTAGTTCGATTTGTCGTCCTCCTGCGAGTCGATCCCGACCCCCCAGAACTGGGCTTCGGTGAGTCTCCGGAACTTGGCGCCGGCGTCGGTCATCCTGTCCTTGGTCGTCAGTCCGAAGGCGACGTAGGCGGCACCGGGCGCCTGGATAACCGAGGCAGCCCCTTCGATGAACGCCGGGGCGAATCGGGTAAGGCGCAGCTGGATTCCGTCGCCCGCGTTGTAGCCCAGCGACTCGACGGATGGCTCCAGCCCCCACTCGACCATCCTTTCGTAGATGTTCGGCCCTTCGGCTTCGGGCAGCAGCTGGCTGATGCCCGCCGCGGCGACGGAGATCCCGGCAGCCAGCATGCGAAGCGGCAGCATCGCCACCCCGAGGGGCAGTCCGACATAATCCCGAGCATCGGCCGGGTGACTGGCGGGAGGACGGCGCAGGAGGGCCCGGATCTTGTCGGCGCTGTCCGGGGAGACCGGGCCACCCCGCTCCTGCGGCACCGAATCCCTTGCCTGCTCGGCGGCAAACCGTGCGGGGATGGAGTCGCCGGCCTGAGCGTGCAGCGCCCCCGGCAGCGCGATAAGGAGAGCGAAAACGACAAGCCACGCCCCCGCGACGACCCGGGAGGGGTAGCAGGACGTGTGACGAGAGCAATCGCAGGAGCTAAAGTACCCGAACATTGGCGCGGTTTTAATATGAGCTTCGTGCCGCTTCGTCTTCCAGCCCATTTCGCAGCGGCTCGAAGGGGCGTCCATTCTGACACTACTTGAGCGCCCGGACCAGACAGGGCGGTTTCATGCCGGGTTGGCCGACGGCGCCGACAGGACCGCACGCCTCGGGTGCCATATAGGCGTACGGCGCCTCCTCGGGCACCGGCGAGCGGGCCCAGATCGTGCACTGGCAGTTGGCCGGGCGCTCCCGCGTCCGGGTTGGCGGGACAGGTGCCGTGGGCGAACAGCGAATGCAGACGATGGGAGGCTGCAATCGGTGCTCGCACCGGATAAATCAGGAGATGCGATGAGCGAAGAGGACCGGACTCACGACGACGCGCTGGACGGCGAACACAAGTCGGATGACGACATGGCGGAGCCAGACCCGATCGACAACGGCCCCAAGACGGTGTCCGAGGGCGCCAACGGGGATCCGGAGGCCGTGGACGGCCGGCTGAGCGAGCGAAGCCGCCTACCGGTACTCCCGCTTCGGGGTACCGTCACGTTCCCCGCCGTAGCGGCGCCGATCGCTGCGGGCCGGGATATGACGCTCAAGGCGATTGAAGCTTCGGTCGCCGGCGACAAGCGTATATTCGCCGTCGCCCAGAAAGATGCCGAGGTGGAAGAGCCCGACGCGGATGAGCTGTACCGGGTCGGAACGATCGCCCGGATTGCACAGATGCAGCGTGTGCCCGGCGGGGTCCAGATGGTCATCCAAGGCGAGGAGCGCGGTGCCGCGCTCGAGTACGCCATCAAGGATGGCTACATGGAGGTGGTCTCCAGGCGGATGGAGGACATGCCGCCATTGGACGCGGGCGAGTCCGCCTTCGCCGCCCTCTACAAGGAGGTGCGCGAGCGAGCCGCCGAGTTGAGCCGGCTCCGTGGCGTCCCGAAGGAGATCGTGGATCACCTGCTGGGCGGAATCTCCACGCCGGGCGAGCTGGCCGACCTCGTTGCCTTCTACACCGAGCTCGATACCGATGAAAAACAGGAGCTCCTCGAGACGCTTTCCGTCGAGGACCGCCTGCGGAAGCTGCTCATCCACCTGCAACGGCAGATCGGCGTCCTCGAGGCGCAGGAACAGATCCGATCGAAGGTTCAGGAGGAGCTCGGAGAGCGGCAGCGCGAGATCTTCCTGCGCGAGCAACTGAAGGCGATCCACAAGGAGCTCGGGGAGGACGTCGACAGCCAGGAGGTCGAGGAGCTCCGCGAGCGCATCGAAGCCCTGAAGCTCCCGGACGAGGCGCGCAAGGAAGTCGACCGAGAGCTGCGCAGGCTGGAGCGCATCCCCCGCGAGACCGCCGAGGCGCAGGTCATTCGCACCTACCTGGAGATCGTCGCGGACTTGCCCTGGTCGAAGAAGACGGAAGGCCGGCTGGACTTGAAGGCCGCTGAAGAGATTCTCGAGCGGGACCACTACGGACTCCAGGACGTCAAGGACCGTGTGCTGGACTTCCTCGCGGTTCGAAAGCTGCACGAGGAGAAGAACGGCAAGGCCGAAGTCGAGCTGCCGACCGATGGCCCCGCCGACAACGGAGGGAAGGAAGGGAACGGCCTCGCCGACGAGCCGGACACGTCGGGAGCGGAGCACATCGGGCACATGGACGACCGAACGGGATCCACGCTTCTGTTCGTGGGACCGCCGGGTGTCGGCAAGACATCGATCGCCAAGTCCATCGCGGAGGCGATGGGCCGCAAGTACGTAAGGGTTTCACTCGGCGGCGCCCGAGACGAAGCGGACATCAGAGGTCACCGGCGTACCTACGTCGGCGCCCTGCCCGGCCGCATCGTCGAGGGGCTGAAGCGAGCCGGGACCCGGAATCCGGTCTTCCTTCTCGACGAGGTCGACAAGCTGGGTGTCTCTTTTCAGGGCGATCCGTCGGCCGCTCTCATGGAGGTCTTGGATCCAGCACAGAACAACGCCTTCGTGGATCACTACCTCGGCGTGCCGTTCGACCTCTCGGACGTCTTCTTCATCGCCACGGCGAACTTCTGGGACCAGATACCCGGACCGCTGCGCGACCGAATGGAGGCGATCGAGTTCCTGGGCTACACGGAAGGCGAGAAGCTGGAGATCGCCAAGCGCTTTCTGTTGCCGCGTCAGGTCGAGCAGAGTGGCCTCGAGAGAGACCAGATCACCGTCGCGGACGAGGCCATTCGAGACGTGATCGCCAGTTACACCCGCGAGGCGGGTGTCCGCAATCTCGAGCGCGAACTCGGAGCCATCGCCCGAAAATCGGCACGGAAGGTGGCGTCCGGAGAGTCGGAGAGCGTGACCGTCGGGACCGACGACCTGCGAGACCTCCTGGGCCAGCCCAAGGTCCACCCGGAGCGGATGCTCGAGATGGACAGGATCGGCGTCGCGACCGGCATGTCCTATACGCCGGCAGGAGGCGACATCATGGTCGTCGAGACCAGTGTGCGAGCCGGCAAGGAGGATCTCCAACTAACGGGCCATCTGGGCGACGTGATGAAGGAGAGCGCCCAAGCCGCGCTGACGTACGCCCTCGGCCATGCCGATGAACTCGGCATTCCGGACAACGAGATGCGTTCGATCCACGTGCACGTGCCCGCGGGCGCCGTGCCCAAGGAAGGGCCGTCGGCCGGTGTCGCCATGTCGGCCTCGCTGGTGAGCGCTCTCAGCGGTCGTCCCGTCCGACACGACGTGGCGATGACCGGCGAGATCAGCCTGACCGGCCGGGTCCGCGCCATCGGTGGCGTGAAGGAGAAGGTGCTCGGCGCGTACCGTGCCGGCATTCGCGAGATCATCCTCCCGCGGGACAACGAGGGCGATCTGGAGGAGCTACCCGACCGCGTCAGGGAGCAGACGACGTTCCATCTGGTCGACAGCCTCGGAGAGGCGATGGCGGTGGCGATTCCGAGCGGGGCGGCGCCGGCATCGAACGACGCCGGAGACGGGAAGCCCTCCCCGCAACCGGAGACGAGCGCCGTAGCGACCTAGAGCAGCAACTCGGCAACGTCGATGGGGCGTGCGAGCCAGTAGTCGGGCTCGCCCGCCTCGAGGTCATCTCTTTCGAACGGTCCCCACAGCGCGGCAGCGGTCATAGTACCGGCCGCGCGGCCTGCCATCAGATCCCAAGGGGAATCGCCGACGAAGAGCGCCCGCCCGGCGTCGCCGACGCTCGCCCGATCCAGAGCCAGCCTGACCGGAGCCGGATCCGGCTTGTGTGGAACGGGGTCGTCGGCGGTGACGAAGGCGTCGAACCACTCGAGGCTCAGACCGCACGTCTCCAGGCCGCGAAGCGCCATGTCGCCCAGCTTGCTCGTGACGACGCCGAGTCGGTAGCCCGCGGCCCGAAGTCGCCTCAGCGTGTCATCCATGCCTGGGAACGGCCTCAGTGCGTGGTCGTGCGTTCTGGCATTGTGCTGACGGTAGGTCTCCATCATGGACAGGGCTTGACGCTCGTCGCCCGCGAAGCCTCTGAGCTGAATGATCAGCGGCTTGCCCATGTTCACGAGCCAGGCCTCGTCGGGAGGCACCCAGCCCAGGTGGGCCTCCATCGTGTGCCGGTAGGAGCCCAGGATGAGCTCGCGCGAGTCGATCAACGTGCCATCCAGATCGAACAGGACCATCTCCACCGAGCCGAATCCCCTCGCGGGGCGGGCATCCTCGATCATCATCGGCTCAGAACGCCGCCCACGGCTTCGCCACGCCCTCGAATTCTTCCTTGAATCGGGACGCTGTGATTCCGCATACGTCGGCCAGTTCCTCCAGCCGACTCGGTGACTCGAAGTCCCTGTCACGGAGTCGAATCATATAGCGCTGCGCGATTCGGAATCGGGTGGATTGCGTGTCCACCATCCGTACAGCCATGCGGCCGGTCTCGGGATCCAGAAGATCCGCGAGGGGCACCGGCACGAAGCTGCCTCCCTGCATCGTGATCAGGAAGCCGTTGCCGCCGTCGCTCAGACATCTGGAGGCGCAGAACCCCAGGTCTCTGGTATACTCGAGATCGAACGGGATCGGGTCGGCGCAGCGCAACTCGTATCCGATGTTCTTCGCCACGATCGTCGGCTGGATGCCGAATGCCGCCAGCCGTGCCTTCACCCCCTGTTTGAGGATCCCGCCGACATCCACCTCCGCCAGTCGCACATGACCGTGATCGTCGCGCTCGACCCCTTCCAACACGGCCAGCTGCCCTTCCGAAAGCCCGAGAATCACCCCCTCGGCCACGACGGCCACTCCATCCGACCTTCCGTCCACCAACCGCTTGATGATCGACCCCGTCAGCGTGTCGACGATCGACTCCAGTCGGGCGCTTCCGTCGCCGAACTCCTCCGGCACGAGAGTGATCGTCGCGGCCGCCGCCTTGCCGATCCCGAGGGCCAGATGGCCTGCCTTCCGGCCCATCGCCACGGCGAAGTACCAGCGGGCAGTCGTCTGCGCATCGGTCATCAGGGTCTTCACCACCCGAACGCCTGCGTGACGCGCGGTCTGGTAGCCGAAGGTGTCGCTGTCGGGCGGTAGGGCGAGATCGTTGTCGATCGTCTTGGGCACGTGCACCACGCGGATCGATCCGGCCGCCCGCTCAGCCACCTTGGTGGCGGAGTAGGCCGTATCGTCACCTCCGATCGTGATCAGGCCGCTGATGCCCAGATCCGTCAGGGTCTCAACGACGCGATCCAGCAGCGCAGGATCCGTCGTCGGGTTGGCCCGCGATGTCCGCAAGCAGGACCCTCCCGAGAAGTGGATCCGACTCACGTCCTCGATCGTCAGCGGCACCACGTGCTGATCGTCACCCCGCATGAGCCACTTGAAGCCGTCGAAAATCCCGATAACGTCCACTCCATCCAGCGCGCTGCGTATCGTGGCTGCTCCGATCACGCTGTTGATCCCGGGAGCGGGTCCCCCTCCGACGAGTATTCCGAAGCGGTTGTCAGCGTTCATTCTCTGACTCCGATGCTGATGTGCGCGGAGGGTGACTCCGCAGCGAGAGCACGTAGATTAGCACTTCATCCAACCCGATTCACGGGACGTTGAATGGCGGAATCGAAAACCGAGCGAGAGGCGAAGGCCGACGGGCTGGACGCGGATCGCGGCGAGCGCAAGGGGATACGTCGGATCGCCATCAATACTGGTGGCGGCGACGCACCGGGACTCAACGCCGTTATCAGGGCCGCCGTCCTCGCCGCCGACCGACGCGGCTGGGAGGTCGTGGGCATCGAGAACGGGTACGCGGGTCTCCTCCCGGACGCCTCGGGCGACATCGTGCCTTTGACACCTCGGCGGGTGCGTGGAATCACCCACCTCGGCGGCACGATCCTCGGATCCACCAATCGAGGTAATCCGATGGACTGGCCGTGTGAGCTCTCCGATGGAACCGTCGAGCGACGCGACCGATCTGGCGAGATCCTGGCCGCCGTCGAGCGACTGGGGCTCGACGCCCTCATCGCGATCGGCGGGGATGGGAGCCTTCGCATCGCGGCCGAGCTGGCTGCCCTCGGACTTCCGGTCGTCGGTGTGCCCAAGACGATCGACAACGACCTCGCCGCGACGACGGTGACGTTCGGGTTTCATACGGCGGCGGAGACGGCCACGGAGGCGATAGGCCGGCTCCACTCCACCGCCGAGAGTCACGGCCGCGTGTTCGTGGTGGAGGTGATGGGAGCCTCCGCCGGTTGGATCGCCCTCTTCGCCGGAGTGGCGGGCACGGCAGACGTCATCCTCATCCCCGAGATCCCCTTCGACATCGAAAAGGTGTGCGACAAGATCATGGAGCGCGAACGGTCGGGGAGGCGGTTCAGCATCGTCTGCGTCGCGGAGGGCGCGAAGCCCGTGGACGGCGAGGTGACGATGAAGACCGTGCCGTCCGGCTCGGCGAGGCAGCCGCGACTCGGCGGCATCGGCGAGCGGTTGGCACAGCAGATCGCGGAGAGAACCGGAAAGGAGACGCGCGCCCTGGCGCTCGGACACCTTCAACGCGGGGGGCCGCCCACGGCCTATGACCGCCTCATCGCGCTCCGCTTCGGCGCGGCAGCCGTCCGCTGCGTGGCGAATGGCGAGTTCGGCTGCATGGTGGCTCTGGATCCGCCTCGCGTGCTGGCTGTGCCGCTGGACGAGGCGGTGCGAGAGGTGAAGACCGTCCCACTCGAGAGCGACATCATCGCCACGGCCCGCGCCCTCGGAACCAGCTTCGGCAACTGAACCCCACTCATTCAGGTTTCTCAGAGAGCCGCCACCTCCTTGAGGGCGCGCCGGACCAAGACCGGGACCATCGCGCGCCGCCACTCGGTGTCCACGATGATGTTCTCGAGCGGGTGGCATTGGCGAAACGCCTGCTCTGCGACCGCGTCGATGACGGACGGCGTGAGACGGTTCCCGACGGCGGCATCGTCCACTTTCCCGACGAGCCGCGGATATGAACCGAGGGCCGAGATCGCCATTCGCAGTTCGGTCACGACTCCCTCGTCATCCACGCGCGCCGCAACAGCGAGGTTCAGGAGTGAAAAGTCGATGGATGCGCGATGTCGGAGCTTCTGGAAGCTCATGCGCAAGCCGGGCTCGGGCAGGGGGATGTGTACGGCCACGAGGAGCTCATTCGGCTCCATCCGCCGGTTCCAGACGCCGTTCGAGGTGAATAAGCGAGATACGGGGAGCTTACGGACCCCGGCAGATCCCGCGATCTCGACGCTCGCGTCCAGGATCATGAGCACGGGGGGCGTGTCGGCGGAGTGGGCGGCGACGCAGCGGGTACCGCCGGGCACGACATGACAGATTTCACCGTCCTTCTTCAAGCAATACCCGAGCGCCTTCCTCCAGAACAGCGTCTGGTTGTAGTAGGTGCAGCGGGTATCCAGGCAGATATTGCCGCCGATCGTTCCCATGCGGCGGAGCTGCGGACTCGAGATCTCTGAGCAGGCGGTGGCCAGAGCCGGCACGTGCTCCAGGATCGCCGGGTGGCCGGCGATGGCATGGAGAGATTCGGTCGCACCGATGTGTAGCTGTCGATCCACGACCTCGATCCCCTTGAGCTCGTCGATCCCGCGCAGGGCAACGAGATGGCCGGGAGTGAAGAGCTTGTGCTTCATGTTGGGCACCAGATCGGTGCCCCCGGCAATCGGAAGGACGTCACCGGCATGCCGGCCCAGCAGCTCCAGCGCGTCGTCGAGGACCGCTGGACGATGATAGATGTAAGGATGAAGTCTGAGCATCGCCGGTCAAGATATCCTTTCAGCAGCGCGAGCTTCCAGGGCCCGGCCGATGCAGGCGAGCGCGCTTACGAGCTCCGCCTCTTCTCCACCGAAGCCGATGCGGATGAAGCCATCCAGTCCGAAGTGTTCGCCCGGAACGACGAGCACGCTCCATTCGCTCCGAAGATGCTCCGCGAGCTCGGACGAGCTGGCGCATCCGTCGAGTGGCACCAGACCGATCGCGCCTGCCCGTGGCCGGATCCACGGACCGACCGTTTCGCGGCCGGTTACCCAGTCGTCGACGACCGCGCGGTTTCGCACGATGATCTCCCTCGTGCGGGCGAGCACTCGACACCGAGTTTGGGGCCGAAGCACCTCGGTTGCCAGGGCATCGGAGACGGCAGATGGAGAGATCGTCGTGTAGTCCTTGCGGGCCCACAGCTCCTCCATCTGCTCGGCCGGACCGACCAGCCAGCCAAGCCGGAGCCCGGGGAGACCGTACGCCTTGGATAGCGATCCCGTCACGAGTGTCCGCTCGTAGCGGCCCCAGAAGCTGGCGGTCTCAGGGCCCTCCGCTTCGGCCCCCATGTAGACCTCATCGGCCAGGAGCCAGGCGCCGCTGCGCTCGCAGGCGCAGAGGATTTCGTCGATCGCATCCGCGCTCAGCGTCGAGCCGGTCGGATTCGAGGGATTGGTGACCACGACCAACCGCGTGTCCGGCGTGATCGTCGCTTCGGCGGCTCCCGGAGAGGGCTGCCACGAGAGGCTCTCTTCGAGAGCGAACGTGGCGACCTGCGCCCCGAGCCCCTCGGCAAGGCCGGGCGTCTGCCCGTATGTGGGAACGAGCACGACCGCGCGATCTCCGGGCTCCAGCAGGTGCCAGAGCGTCACGAAGTTGGCCTCGGCGCTCCCGGCGGTGATCAGCACGTTGTCGGGGCTCGCTTCCGCATAGAGCCCTGCGACAGCCTCCCGCAGCTCATCGGAGCCGTTGGTCTGTGGGTAGCCCAGCGAGACATCGGCCGGAGCCAGATCGATCCACGCCAAGAGCTCGGCCAGGGAGAACGGCAGCACTCCGCTCTCCGACAAGTTGTAGCGGACGCGATGCTCATAGTGCGACTGCCACCGCTCCATGGCGAAGTTGGGGACTCTCATGACCGCTGCCTCTGTGCTCGATTCGTCCTGGCGGGGCCCTGTCGCCGCTGAGCGCGCGCCGGCATCATGACCTGTCTTCCGGAACAGCTCGCCGCCGACGGGCCGTCTCCGGCGGTTCATCCACTCAAGAAGGGTAATTGGACCGTGCACGAGAGCACCACTACCCGGCCCCTCTCCCGCCGCGAGTTCGCCAAGCGTGCCGGGACTGCCGCGCTGGTTCCGTTCGCCGCGGGGGTACCGGTCCTCGTGATTCCGCCTCCGAGTAGAGGACCGATGCCGCAGGAGGTCCCGGATGCGGAGGAGCCTGCTGGGGCGGATTCGCTTCTCCAGTATGTGCGGACGCTGTACGGGGATCGACTGTCGGAAGATGATCTGGCCAAGATCCGTGAGGGGATCGTTGACAGCTTGAGAGCCGGCGAACGGATCCGAGAGGTGGCGCTGGCCAGCTCCGACGAGCCGAGCTTCATGTTTCGCGCCTACCGGGGAGAGGGAGCATGATCTCGACGGGTGTGAGACGCGACCTCCTTTACGGCACGATCGCCGATATCGGCCGCGGTCTGCGGGAGGGGGCATTCACCTCGGTGGAGCTCACGGAAGCCTATTTGGAGCGGCTCGAGGATCTGGGGGACCGGTTGAACGCGGTGGCGACGGTCACCGGGACGCGAGCCATCCGCGCCGCGCGAAAGGCGGATGAGGAGCTCGCTGCCGGCAACGACCGGGGACCGCTGCACGGAATCCCTTACGGTGTGAAGGACCTGATCGCCGCGCGGGGTTACCCGACCACCTGGGGAGCGAGGCCATACGAGGACCAGACGTTCGAAGAGGACGCAACGGTCGTTCAACGCCTGGACGCCGCCGGGGCCGTGCTCACGGCCAAGCTCGCCTCCGTGGAGCTCGCCGGTGGAATGGGATACGAGCAAGCGAACGCGTCGCTCACGGGCCCCGGCCTCAACCCGTGGAACACCGGCGCCTGGAGCGGCGGCTCCTCCAGCGGACCCGGGTCTGCGGTGGCCGCAGGCCTTGTCGGCTTTGCAATCGGCAGCGAGACATGGGGATCGATTGTCACGCCTTCGTCGTTCTGCGGCGTCTCGGGCCTGCGGCCCACCTATGGTAGGGTGAGTCGGGCCGGAGCCATGGCGCTCTCTTGGACGATGGACAAGCTCGGACCGATGTGTAGATCCGCCGAGGATTGCTGGACCGTTCTGAGCGTGATCGCCGGGAAGGATGAGCGCGACCCCACTGCGGTCGACCGCGATCTGACGGACTCCCGTTACGTGGAAGCCGGTCTGCCGAGCTCGCCTCGGCGGCCGCGGCTCGCCGTTCTGAAGGGAACGGGCGAAAAGGAGCAGCCGGAGGTGCGCGAGAACTTCGCGCGAGCGATCGAACTGCTGGCCGATTTCTCGGTGATCGAGGAGGTCGAGCTTCCGGACCTTCCCTACGGACCGGTCGCCGGCACGATCATCCGGGCGGAGGCAGCGGCCGCGTTCGAGGAGCTGGTCGAGAGTGGCCGCGTGGCCGAGCTGACGGCACCGGAGGACCGGATCAAGCCGTATGGCGGCCAGATGGTGCTGGCCAAGGACTACATCAACGCGCAGCGCGTCAGGGCTAAGATCCAGCGGGCGCTCGACGAGGTGCTCCGCGATGTCGACGCCATTGTCGGGCCCACGCGCTCCGCGGTCGCCAGCCCGATCGAGGCTCGGTTCTCGGAGTATTTCGGGGAGTTCGGCGGACCCTCCATCGGTGGGGGAGCGAACGCGGCGGGCATCCCCGGCATCACGGTCCCGAACGGATTCGGCGAGCGCGGTCTCCCGACCGGCCTTCAGTTCACGGCGCGCGCTTGGGATGAGGCGGCGGCGATCGGCATCGCCATGGAGTACCAGCGGCGCACCGACTGGCACCTTCGCCATCCGAAGATGTGACGGGACGGCGCGCCGATCACGCGGAGGAGGTGAACATGAGGGATCACGGACCGCGGGCCCGGCAGCCGGCGCGTCTCCTGTCGTTGATCTGCCTGCTCGCTTTCGCATGCGGGCCCGGTGAACAGGCGGCGTCGGAGAGGTCGGACGCGAGTCAGAGCCCAGCGCCGAACGCCGATCGGGTCGTCGAGTCGGAAGCCGATCAGATCTTCGCAGTAGACATGGAGTTCAACCGGGTGACGGGAGAGCTGGGCGCCGCCGGATGGGTGGACTTTTTCGCGCCCGACGGACGGATGCTCGCAAACGGAGAGGAGATCACCGGCAAGGCCGCCATTCAGGAAGCGATGGAGCCCTATCTCTCGGCAGTGCGACTCGAGTGGCACCCGACCCGAGCCGCCGCACGCGCCGGCTCCGATCTCGGCTACACGGTGGGGAGCTACCGCGCGACCCCCAAGGAGAATCCGGACTCGGTGATCGCCACCGGCACCTACGTGACCATCTGGGAGCGGCAGGCCGACGGCAGCTGGAAGGTCGCGCTCGACGTCGGGAGCCCCCATCCGGAGCCGCGGCCCTAGCCGCCGGCGTCCTTAGCGAGCGCAGAAGTTCCGCTAGAGGATCTCTATCCTGTCCGGGGCGTTCGGCACCACGCACAGGAACTCGAATGGCTCGTCGCCCAGGGCTTCGTACCAGTGCGGGGTGCCCGCCGGGATGAAAAGGACATCATCCTTCGACACTTCGACGACCTCATCCCCAAGCCCGATCCGAGCCCGGCCCCGAAGCACGTACTGCTCGTGCTCAACCGAGTTGGTGTGAGGCGGCATGCCTCCGCCGGGCGCCATGCGGAAGCGCCGTAGGGCAAAGTTGGGCGCCTCCTCCGGTCCGATGAGGACTTGTCGCGAAGTGGCCGTGCCGGCCGAGACCTCCTCGGCAGGCACGGCGTCGGCACGTCTGACTCTGTCCAACAGCGCCTCCCTCGGTTGGGGAATCGACGAGCTCGAGGAGCCTCGAGGGCGGGCGTCCCAGCACGGCGCGATCCGCGAGGACTCCGATGGGGCGCTGGAACCTAGCCCTCCATCTCGGCAGCCGCTCTGGGCCCCGCCTCGCAGACCTCTGGCTCGCAGTGATCGGCGTACTTCTCGAAGTTCTCGCGAAACAGGTCGGCCAGCCTTCGCGCCGTCGCATCGTAGCCCGCTTTGTCCGCCCACGTGTCGCGCGGCTTGAGGATTGCAGACGGGACGCGCGACACCTCGGTGATCATATGGAGGCCGAAGACCGGGTCCAGCTCCGTGGGCGCGTTTCTCAGCTCGCCGCTGTGGATCGCGTCGATGATGGCTCGCGTGTAGGGCAGCTTGATTCGCGCCCCGACGCCGTAGGCCCCGCCGCTCCATCCGGTGTTCACCAGCCAGACGTCGGTTCCGTGCTCCTTGATCTTCTCGGCCAGCACCTCCGCGTACTTGGCCGGATGCCAAACGAGGAACGGGGCGCCGAAGCAGGATGAGAAGGTCGTCTCCGGATCGGTCACGCCAACCTCCGTCCCTGCGACCTTCGCCGTGTACCCGCTGATGAACTGGTACATCGCCTGCGCCTCGGTGAGCTTGCTCACCGGAGGCAGAACGCCGAACGCGTCACACGTGAGAAAGATGATGTCCGTCGGGTGGCCGGCCACGCAGGGGATCTTGGCGTTCGGGATGAAGGTGATCGGATAGGCGCCGCGCGTGTTCTGCGTGATCGTGTCATCCGAGTAGTCGACCTTGCGGAGGTCGTCCAGGACGACGTTCTCCAGCACCGCGCCGAATCGGAGCGCCTGGAAGATGTCCGGCTCGTGCTCCATGGAGAGGTCGATGGTCTTGGCGTAGCAGCCACCCTCGATGTTGAAGATCCCCTCGTCGGACCAGCAGTGCTCGTCATCGCCCACGAGCAGCCGTTTCGGATCCGCGGAGAGCGTCGTCTTTCCCGTTCCCGAAAGACCGAAGAGCAGCGAGGAGCGATCCGTCTCCGGGTCCGCCGTCGCGGAGCAATGCATCGAGAGGACGCCCTGCTTCGGCATCAGGTAGTTCATGATCGTGAAGATGCCCTTTTTCATCTCTCCGGCGTACTCGGTGCCGAGGATCACGACTTCACGGTCTTCAAAGCTCAGGTCGACGGTGGTGGGCGAGAGGCCGGTCGTCTCGTGGGCAGCTGGAAACTGGCCGGCGTTGTAGATGACATAGTCCGGATCTCCGAAGCTCTCCAGCTCTTCCGTGGTCGGCCGAATGAGCATGTCGTGCATGAAGAGGGCATGGTACGGGCGCGAGCAAATAATTCGGACCTTGATCTGGTACTTGGGATCCCACCCGGCGAAGCCGTCTATGCAGAAGACCGGGTCGCAGAGGTTTAGGAGGTCTCGCGCCCGCTCCCGGTTGAGTCTGAACAGCTCCGGCTCGATCGGGAAGTTGACGCGCCCCCACCAGACCTCACCCTCCGAATCGACGTGCTTGACCAGATGCTTGTCCATCGGAGAACGGCCGGTCTTCTTCCCCGAATAGGCCACGAGGGCGCCGTTAGCCGCGATGGCCGAGTCTTCCTCTCGCCTGATCGCTGCCTCGTACAACGCCGCCGGAGCCGGGTTGCGGCGCACGTCCGCAACGGTGATGCCATGCTTGCCGAGATCGAAGCTCATGTCGGTCCTGCCATCTGAAGTGGCGCTGGCCGGGAATCGGGTCCGTCATGTGGAAAGCAACGCGCCGCCCCCGAGGGGCGGCGCCCTGCCAAGCTAGTTGGTGCGGACCGGCCTCACCACCGGTGGCAGCCTAGGCGGCCGGGTCGGAGGGGGCCTCCGAACGACCAGTCCTCGCACCGGCACCGATCAGCACGCCGATGGCGCCGAACAGCGGGTTCAGCAGCGCCACCCATGGGGGCTGCTGGGCGTTCTGCATGGCGACGGCGTTGCTGACGGCCCCTTCGCGTGGCGCGGAGGGCGACGTGGTAGTGAGTACCGGGACCGCGAAAGCGAAGCCGAGAAGAAGAACCACGACCGCCAGCAGCTTGGGCGCTCTCTCCTCGCGGGCGATCGCCTCACACACGTACCCGCCAAGGATCGCCCCGGCCAGTCCGAGCATGAAGCTCGTTATGATCCACAGGCTGGTGACGTCGTACACGCCGGGCTGGAAGGCCCGGTCCGCCCCCATGATTCCGTACGCAATCGAGAAGGAGAGAAACACGAAGGCGACCATCATGAGGTAGCCGATGACCACGCCGCCGAAGGTCTTCATCGTTGCTCTCCGTCTCCTTGTGCGCTCGCCGCCCCTCGAATGCCCGGCCCTCTTCCGACTCCAGAAATACCGGACTCCCCCGGTTCGGGCCAGCCGTTCGCAGGTATCCGGATCAGGCGTCTTCCGGCTCTGCAGCGGTCGGCTGCCAGAGCTCGATCTTCGTTCCCGCAGGATCGATGAACCAACCGAAGCGGCCGAACTCGTATTCCTCGATCTCGCCCACGATCTCGGCGCCTCCCTTCTCCACCTCTTCTAGCGCACCATCGAGATCGTCCACGACGAGGTTGATCATGAACGGCTTATCGGAGGGGTCGAAGTAGGTCGTGGAATCCTCGAACGGCCCCCAGACGCAGAAGGCCGTTTCTGGAAGCCGGGTCACATCGAACCCGACGCCACCGAAATCGTCGATCTTCAGGCCTAGGTGCTCCGCGTACCAGGCCCCGAGCCCCTGCTTGTCGGCACACTTGAAAAACACGCCTCCGATGCCGATGGCTTTCGCCATTCATTCCCTCCTGGTTGGCCGAGCACCTCGCAGCGCCGAAAGCGACCAGGGCAACCTTACCCTTCCCTCCGGCATCCCACAGTTTAACCGCGCGATATCCTTTCGGTCCTCTAACGAGCTCACTGTGCGATGATCAGGCGTCTAGGGTTGCTCCTTCTGCTGGTTTCTTGCCTCCTGGCCCTTTCGCGGTCCGTCCACGCCCAGGAGCTGGCCTATGCCGACCGCGTTCGAATTGCGGAGGCATTTCGGCTCGCCGACGCGGTCGAGCAGCTGTGGCCGGGCTGGTCGGAAGTGCCGTTCGCCGTTCTTCTCGTGGAAGGCGAGCATGAATTCCTCATCGGGCATCCTGATCCGACTGACGATTTCGAGTCCTTGGGTCACGACCCTCTTCTCAATGAAGACGTGCTCCTGCGTCCGCGAGTCTTCGAGCCCGGCCTGCTGGCGACCTTCCCGGCCGTATCGGGCTTGCCCACGCTGGTGATCGGAACCTCAGAGGCGACCGGACTCTCGTCCACCCAATGGGTTCTCACGGCGCTACACGAACACTTTCATCAGCTCCAGATGTCGGACGCAGACTATTATCCGGCAACGGACGGACTCGACCTGAGCAACGAGGACGACAGCGGGATGTGGATGCTCGACTACCCGTTTCCCTACGACTCGCCGCAGGTGGCCGCCGCCCTGGAGAAGCTTGCACGAACGGCCAGGCTGGCGCTGGATTCGATCGGCTCCCCATCGTCCACTGAGATCCTGGGTGATTACCTGGCCCAGCGAGATCGGCTGCGGCAGACGCTCGGCGAGCAGGACTACCGATACCTGTCGTTCCAGATCTGGCAAGAAGGCATCGCCCGCTACACGCAACTCGCCGTGGCAGCCCGGGCCGGAAGCGGGTACGCGCCTTCGGCGCGGTTCGAGGCGCTGCCGGATTTTTTGCCGTACTCGGCCGCCGCCGAGGAGCTGCGGGAGACGGTGCGGAGCGAGCTCGAGCGCAGCCTGCCCGAGCTCAGACGGGTCTTGTTCTACCCGATCGGTGCGGTCGAGGGAATCCTGCTGGACAGGTTCCGGCCCGGCTGGAGGAACCGCTACCTCGCCCGGAAGTTCTACGTCGACCGCTACTTCGTCGATCCGTAGATCCCTGCCCACGCACCACCAACCTCGGGAATCGTCGCCCCCCGCGAACCGGGCCCGCCACACCTGCTAGGCTCCAAGCTCCCGATAGATCCGCTTCAGCAGCTGAATCTGTCCGACATGATACGCGTCGTGCATGACGATCCCGTGCAGGAGATCCGCATAGCGGTAGGCTCCGCTGCCCGCGGCCATCGCGTCGAGGCGCTCCGGATCGAGCGATGCGACCGCGGCGTTGAGCTGTTCATGCTCGGACTTGAGGAGGGCCCGATCCTCCTTCCACGAGGCGTCATCGGGCAAGGCCGGCTGGCGCGGCCAGTTGGAGGGCGCCCGCGCGAATCCGCCCTTTGGCCCCCCTTCCAGAATCCGTCGGACGGCGTATTTCCAATAGGCGATGTGAAGCGTGAGCTCCCAGATGCTGTGCCGATCGGGCGCCGGCCTCCATACGGCTGCATCGACCGATACGCCACGCAGACAGCCGAGCGGAGAGGCTCCACCGAACCAGAGCCGATGGCCTGCCTGCGGATCGAGCATCCGAACCAGTTCGGCCAGGCGGGGGTCGTTCATGTCGACGACCTGTCAGCTTCCGGCGTTCCAGACCTCTGTGGCCGTCCAGCGCCTGCCGCGACGATACAGTTGTACGCCCTCCGTGGCGTGGTATAGGAGGAAGATCGCCCCGCTCCCACCTCGGCGTCGCATAAGGTCCTGCATGATCGGCATTTCGCCGTCCCAAGGGAACGCGAAGACCAGATCGAAGTCTTTCAGGCACCACCCCAGTTCCGGGTACGCCGAGGCACCGCGACCGATGGTGCCGAGACGTCCATCGCCCGTGTCGGATATCCACTCGTAGCCGTCCGGCAGGAAGCTGCCGGCGGCGAAACGGGCATCCGAATCGGACCTCTCGGCCAAACCCCGCGCCATATCGACGAGCTCGGCATCGATCTCGATCCCGTATGCTTCAAAGCCGAGAAGATCAGCCATGATGGTGATTACGCCGGTCGCGGACCCCCATTCCAGAAACCGCAGGCCCGGGCGTCGCAACGTCATTAGCGCTTGGAGCACGCACTCATAGTCGGACGGCATGAAGGGGTGGAATCGGATCCGGCGCACATCGCTGTCGAAGCGATTCCATATCGCTCGGCCTTCCTCGCGCAGTGAAGTCAGGCGAGCACTGAGAACGGCGTCCATCTCGACCGCTCGGGGGGATGTGCCGCCGCTCACGATCCTCCTGTTTCGCTCAATTGCGATCGGCGACGCTCTCTCGGACCTGATCATCGCCGGAGGGAGCGCCGGAGGGAACGTCCTCTTCGGATCCCGCGCTCGCGTCGGCATCCCCGATCGCGCCCGCAGGCTCCGAAGCCGCTAGTTCCTTTGCCTCCTTCCTCAATCTCTTCTTCTCGGCTTTCGCCTCCTGCTTCTTCTTCTTCTTGAGCTCTTTTTGTCGTTTTTCAAAGCTGTAGTTTGTTCGTCTTCCCACACTCTCTCCTTGCAGTGGCTCGACCTCTGGCACGACTCCCTCGAGTTGCGGTCGGTCGAGCCCGCCGACGTAGGTTCGTCCCCGACTTTCCCGCCGGGTCCTAAGAGCCTACCCAGCCCGGGTGGCTTTCGATCCTATGTAGCCGATGTCGTGCCGAGCGGCGGACATGTGCGAATCGATGTCAAGCGACCTCCTCCGCGCTCTTCGCCGCTTCGGCATCCCGAATCGCGCGCCACACCCGATCCGGCGTGAAAGGCAGACTGTCGATCCGGATTCCGATCGCATCGTAGATCGCGTTGGCGATTGCGGGTAGCGAAGGGTGGAGCGGCCCCTCGCCCGCTTCCTTGGCCCCGTACGGCCCCTCCGGATCGATCGACTCCACGATGAGCGGCACGAACTCGGGACAGTCGAGCGAGGTGGGGATCCGGTAGTCCAGGAGGGAGGGGGCGTCGTGAAGCGCGCCCTGGTGCTCGCCCGTCTTGTAGCTCTGCTCCTCTAGGATCGCCTCGGCGCACCCCATGTAGGCAGAGCCCTCGATCTCTTGGGTGTGTTGTAGTGGCCGACGGCTCCCAGCGTGCCGTGGCTGGCCTCAGCGAGCTGGAAAGCCTGCGCGATCGGCATGCGGCGTTCAGCGCTGTCGGGATCTCCGCTGTCGAATGCCCAGCCACCGGCCAGTCGAACCCGGGACGGATCGACGCCCCATTCCGCCGCGACGCTCCGCCGAACCGTCTCACCGATCTGTCGGCAGGCCATCACGCAGGCGTTCCCCACCATTACCGTTTCGCGGGAGGAGTACGCTCCGAGGTCGACGGGAACGAGATCGGTATCGGCAGAAAAGACCCGCACATACTCGAGGGGAACGCCGAGCTCCTCGCAGGCGATGTACGCCATCGTCGAGTCGGAGCCCTGGCCGATCTCGGACGCGCCATGGAGTACGGTGACGCGGCCCGACCGCTCCACCTGGACCTGTACGGCCGCCTGCGGCATCGGGTTGGGATAGATCGGGTAGTTGGTACCGGAGATGTAGCAGGATCCCGCCACGCCGATGCCCCGGCCGTAGCCCATCTTCCGGAACTTGTCCTTCCAGCTGCTCGCCCTTTCGACCGATTCGAGGCACTCCAGGAATCCGTTGGAGCGCACCCGAAACTCGTTCACCGTGCGGCCGGTACCCATGAAGACGCCACGCCTGAACTCGATCGGATCCAGACCCAGCTCCTCGGCCACCTTGTCGAGCGAGATCTCGAACGCGAAGCGCGGCTGAACGGAGCCGTGCCCCCGCTTGGGCCCGCACGGGGCTTTGTTCGTGTAGACCCGCGTGGAATCGAAGCGGTAGGACTCGATCTCGTAGGGCGCGGTCAGGAGTTGCCCGCTGTAGTAGGTCGTGACCAGCCCGAAGGACGCGTACGCCCCCCCATCGAGGATCGTCTTCGCGTCCACGGCGAGGATGCGGCCATCCATTGATGCACCCACCCGGTACGTCATCTTCATCGGATGCCGGCCGCGGTGGGAGTAGAAGACCTCCTCCCGCGTGTAGAGGATCTTCACCGGCCGGCCCGTGCGAAGCGCGAGCAACGCCACGCAAAACTCGAGATCGAAGGGCTCTGACTTCCCGCCGAACGCTCCACCCACCGCGGGCTGCACGACACGCACCTGAGCGACGTCCAAGCCGAGCACGCGGGCGATCTCCCGCTGCAGATAGTGCGGCACCTGCGTGGCCGACCACACCTCGAGCAGGCCGTTCTGGTTCACACGCGATATCGCGCAATGGGGCTCGATCGGCGCGTGCGTCGTCCCGTGGAAGAAGTACTCGCCCTCTACAAGCACATCGGCCTCTTCCATCTTCTCGTCGACGGACCCGAACTCGAGCTGCACGCGCTTGAGGACGTTGCCGTTGCGGCCCGGTTTGCGGGGCTCGTGGATCGGGATCTCGGCGGCTGGACCCGCAAGAGCATCTTCCGGATCCAGGTAGTAGGGAAGCCGCTCGTACTCGACCTCGATCAGCTCCAGCGCGGCAGTTGCCGTCTCTTCGTCGATCGCCGCCACGCACGCGACCGCATCGCCGACGAAACGCACCTTCCCGACGGCAAGGGCGTGCTCGTCCGGCGTCCAGGGGATGATGCCGTAAGGAGTCCGCATGTCCTGGCCGGTGATGACTTCGTAGACGCCAGGCAGTTCGAGCGCCTTCGCCGCGTCGATCGCCAGGATCCTCGCGTGCGGTTCGGTGCTGCGGAGGATCTTGGCGTGGAGCATGCCGGGAAAGGTGATGTCGTCGGTGTAGGCGGCCTTGCCGGTGGACTTGAACAAGCCATCCGTGCTCCGGTTACGGCCGCCGATCGTCCGGTATTCGGCCTCCGCTACCTCTCTAAGCCGCTCCGGCGCGTCAGCCGTGACCTCTTGAAGCGGCAGAAGGTCTTCGTTACGCATGGGCAGCGCCCGTAGAAGACCTGGCCGTGTGTTCAGCCGGTTGCATCGAGCTGGACGGGAATGCGAGCTCGTAGCGCTCCGCGACGATGTCCCGCGGGTCCACCCCGGAACGGAGGCTCTCGGCCGCGATCTCGACCGCCTCGAAGATCTTCGTGTATCCGGTGCAGCGGCACAGGTTGCCGGAGAGGGCCCGCCGGATCTCATCACGGCTTGGATCGGCGTTCTCGGCCAGCAGCCCATAGGCACTGCACAAGATGCCGGGCGTACAGAAGCCGCACTGGGCCGCGCCGCAGAGATCGAAGGCATCCTGGAGGGGGTGGGGCACTCGGCCTTCGGCCAGCCCTTCCACCGTCGTGACCTGGTGCCCGATGGCTTCGTACACCGGCATGATGCAGGCTAGATGCGGCTCGCCGTCGAGCAGGACGGTGCAGGCGCCGCAGTCGCCCTTGTCACAACCCTGCTTCGAGCCGGTCAATCCGAGGGCATAGCGAAGAGTCTCGAGGAGGGTGAAGTGGGTGGGTACTCCCACTTCGACCTCGTCGCCGTTGATGTGGAGCGTGACGATCTCTTTCATACATGCTCCGCGTGATCGTGGGCCGGACACGCCGGACCGGCCGGGATCCAGAGGGTAAGATAATACCTCCCCCAACGAAGCCGATTCAAACCGAACCGGACGCGGAGGCCAGGGTAAGGTGGGTTTTGCGGGGACGCCGACGAAGGATCGTAGGCTGCAGAGCAAGAGAGGCCGAGGGCGGTCGAGGTGCGATGGCTGGAGATTCCGAGGGCGGGAGGCTCGAAAAAAGATGCCAAACCGACTGAGATCCACGAACTTTGGACGAGCAGTCGGAGTCCGGCTGACGACGGTCCTGGCGATGACATGGAGCCTGCTCCTCGTGATACCTGGACCGCTCGTGGGCCAGGATCGCCCGATAGATCGCTGGCTCCTTTCCCGTCCGTTCTCGGCCGCCTCGGTGGGCGACGAGGGACCCCTCCCCACCGTTGCGGAGCTGAACCCCCTCTTCCAGCCCGGGGCCATCGTGCCTCCTGCCCCCACGCGGCTCGAGGAGGACCTCGCAAAGGCTGATTCAATCGCTGGTAGACCCTCCAATCCCGAGCTGGACGAGGCGCTGGGTCGGAGACCGCCGCGGCGAGCCCCACAGGGCGGAGGACCGCTTCCCGGCCTTCGACCCGGCTGGATGGTGCGCCGCGATTCGGTTCTTTTCCCAGAGCGGGGCACGCGCGTCGGCGCGACCGTTTGGCGGCTGGTGCGGCAGGACGGGAACCCGGTCTTCGATCTCGACACGCTGGTGGATCGGTCCGGAGCTACGGCCACCTTCGCGCACGCCTACCTCCGACCGACCGCCGATCGGACCGTGACGCTGCTCTTCTCCGGCCTGGGATGCACCGAGGTGTCGGCAAAGCTCAACGAGCAGCCGCTACCGTTGGAAGCCGATTCCGGTGCGACGGACTGCACGAGCGAGTCGACGACGGCGTCGGCGACAGTGCGCCTCGCGGGGGGATGGAACGCCCTTCTCGTCAGGGTGGAGGGCGACAGTGAACCGTACGGTTTCGCCGTCGTCGTTTCACCCGGCCCGGGCGGGGAATCGGTCGATGAGCTTCGGATTCAAGCCTCCCGTCCCCCGGGGATCCAACCGATACGCCCGCAGGCATCCATCGACGTGATGGCCATCAGGGTGCCGGGACTGGAGTGGCGTGGCGACGACCTCTCGGCCGAGGTGGTGGTCGATTTTCGTCTCTGGGGAGGATCCCCTCCGCCGGATGCTGAGGCCAAACTGGAGATCGGCGGCGAGAAGGCGGAGTACCGCTTCGGGCAGACGCCCACCGGAAAGGAGAGCGTCGAATCGGTGTTCGAGCTTGTACCGCTCGAGAAGCTTCGTGCGGTGGCTCTCGGCGAGGGTGTGTCGGTCCGGCTCGAGTGGAAGGACCATGATGAGGAGATGGCCCGCCGCCTGGCGGCGGATCGGGTCTTGAGGGTGTTCCACGAGCCGATCCAGCTGCGTGGCTGGACCGGAGCGGGCGGTAACCTGCCGCGGGCCGGGGCGGGGCTGACCGGGGAGTGGAAGGTGCCGGGTTGGCTCTCCGGCTTTACGCTCGAGCTGCTCGCCGACGACTCGCCGGGGGACTACACGCTCAATGGCCGGTCGCTCGAGCTCGAAAATGGAAGAGCCGTGCTGTGCAGCGAATGCCCGCAGAAAGCCCGCTTGCGACTTCAGGCCGAGGCCACCGACGACTGGTCCTCGCTGCCGAAAGTGCGGATCACCGGGCCGGGCTACGCCGATGTCGCCGATGCGGCGGGAGCCCCGCCAGCGGAGCACTGGCTGCGGGTCTTAAAGAAGGATGACAGCGAGGAATACCGGAAGCTGCTGAGCGAGCACGCAGGCGGAAACGGGTCCTAGCTCTCAGGAGTCACACGGGCATTCGGGCCTACCGGACCCTGAGAGGGCAGAGTCAACTGGCTCGCTCCGGACCTGCCTCCTTCTTGATGGGCGCGTCGGTTTGTTCCGGGGCGCCGACCGAAGCCGCCACCTCATCGTCCCCCGCTTCCGCCGTGACACCCTCGTCATCGTCCCCCGCCTCGTCCGCCGCGTCATCCGCGCTCGCGAGCTCGTCTTCGCTCCGCATGGCGGTGCTCGGCTCCGATGGCGAGGCCATGGCAGCGGCCAGGGGCGTGGGCAGGTCGGACGTCGGTGATGCGGGCGTCGAAGGCTCCGACGCGGTGGTAGCAGCCGAGCCCGTCTTGGCGCCCGGGCCCGGCTGGGCCCTCGAGACGATGTCCGGGTCGATCTTGGCCGCGCGCTCGGCTTCCTGAAGCTCCCGCTGGATCTCGTTGAGGCCGCGCCGAAACTCCCGCAGAGCACCACCGACCGCGCGGCCGATCTCCGGCATGCGACGGGGGCCGAAGAAGATCAGCACCAGCACGGCGATGATGAGTATTTCCGAGAAGCCGAAGTTGCCAAAGCTCATAGGAAGCGCCGCGGAGCGGCTCGCTACTCTCTACGATCCGGTGGTGAGCGCGCTGAGGATCTCTTCCCCGTAGAACATCCCAATGTACGTCGCCTGAATCGGCGTGACGCTGCGCACGGCCCAGATCAGTTGAACGTGGTTCGGCTCGTGGGGCTCCGTGCGTAGCTTGAGCCCGCACTCCTCGGGAAGCCGGTTACCTTTGCGGAGGTTGCAGCGGCTGCAGGCGGTGACGACGTTCGTCCAGCCGTTCCCCCCACCGCGTGAGATCGGAACGAGGTGATCCCGGGTGAGGGACTCCCTGTAACCCAGCTCGCGGCGGTGACGACCGCAGTACTGACATCGGTACTCGTCACGGGCGAAGAGAAACGTGTTGGTAACCTGCCTGCGGAACCTGCGTGGCACGTGTATGAACCGGACGAGCCTGATGACGACGGGGGCTGCGTAGTGGGCTCGCTCCGAGCGAAACGGACGCTCGTCGTCGACCTCGAGCGCTTCGGCTTTTCGGTCGATGACCAGCCGAACCGCTCGCCGGACGGGTATGATCGTCAGCGGCTCATACGACGCGTTCAGAGCGAGACAGCCCATGTGCGCAGCCCTCCTGGCTGGGCGAGGATTCTAGGCCTCCGCGGATGGACAAGTCAAGCAACGGCGGGCGGATGACCCGCTCCACGGCCACCTGCCAGGTCGCCCTTCCCAGGCCTGTATACCAGACTTTTACCTACCTCCTTCCCGAGGAGATCCGTCGCAGCGCGAAGCCGGGAATGCGACTCCGGGTTCCGTTCGGTAATCGCGAGGCGATCGGGTGCATTGACACCGTGGGCGAGGGAGAGCCGACCGGCCGCGTCAAGTCGGCCCTGGAGCTGCTCGACGCGGAACCGTCCCTGTCTCCCGAGCTGCTCGACATCTGCCGCTGGATCGCCCGGTATTACGTAGCCCCGCTGGGTCTGGTGTTCCGGGCGGCGCTTCCTCCCGGTCTGCTCGCCGAGAGCGCAGACGAGGCGGACGCGGGAGGCCTCCTTCGCAAGGTCCTGAGGCTCAGCCGGCGCCTGCCCACTCTGGAGGAGAGGGAGAGGGTGTTCGGACGCGCGCTCCGACAGCGGCAGGCATTCGAGGCACTGGAGGAGCTGGGCGGGGCTTCCACGCTCGTGGAGCTGGAAGCTCAGGGCTTCAGCCGCTCGGTTCTGGCAGGCCTCGTGAAGCGCGACGTGGCCGATCTGACGGAGGAGCGCGTGGAACGCGATCCCTTCCGGGATATGGAATCCTCGCCGGAGCCAAGACATCGGCCGTCTGCCGAGCAGGCTCGCGTCATCGAGCTTCTGACCCGTATGCTCGAGCGATCGGAACCCGGGTCGGCACTCTTGAGGGGCGTCACCGGCTCCGGCAAGACGCTGGTCTACGTTCGGCTGATCGAGAGGGCACTCGAGAACGGACGGGGCGCCATCCTCCTCGTGCCGGAGATCTCTCTCACGCCCCAGACCGTGCAGCGCTTCCGTGCCGCGTTCGGCGACGCCGTTGCCGTCCTCCACTCCGGCCTTTCGGCGGGGGAGCGCTTCGACGCATGGCAGGCTTTGAGGCAAGGTCGCAGGCGCATCGCGATCGGCGCGCGGTCGGCCGTCTTCGCGCCCATCCGCGATCTCGGCGTGATCATCCTCGACGAGGAACACGAGGGAAGCTACAAGCAGTCCGAGACGCCCCGGTATCACGCCAGAGCGGTGGCCGCCGTGCGATGCCAGCGGGAATCCGCGCTTTGCCTTTTGGGGTCGGCCACGCCCTCGCTCGAGAGCTGGCACAATGCGCACTCGGGACGCTACGCCCTTCTCGAGCTTCCGACACGGGTCACCGACCACCCACTCCCCCGTGTGCAGCTGATCGATATTCGCCCCGGCGAAGCGCCGCCGTCGAACGGCCGAGCGACGACGCCCGCTCCCGCAGGGCCGGCACTCTCGGGGCCACTGCGCGAGGCGATCACCGCGCGCCTCGACAAGGGGGAGCAGTGCATCCTGCTTCTGAACCGGCGCGGCTTCGCCACCTTCGTTCAGTGCGAGAACTGCGGAAAGGTCTGGAGCTGCGAGCACTGCAACGTCTCGCTCACCTACCATCGCCGGCAGCAGAGGATTATCTGCCATCACTGCGGCTTCCACGAGCGGCCGCCGGTTCACTGCGATGAGTGCGAAACCCGCATCGCCTACTCGGGACTCGGTACCGAGCAAGTGGAGCATCGGCTCGGAGAGACCTTTCCCGGTGCCGTGATCGCGCGGATGGATCTGGACACGACAGCCACGAAGTGGTCGCACTTCCGGATCCTCGAGCGCATGCGACAGCGAGAGGTGGACATCCTCCTCGGGACCCAGATGATCGCGAAGGGGCTCGACTTCCCGGAGGTCACTCTGGTCGGGGTTATCAACGCGGACGTCGGCCTCAATCTGCCGGATTTCCGCGCGAGCGAGCGCACCTTCCAACTCCTCTCGCAGGTGGCGGGAAGAGCCGGACGGGGCGCCGAGCCCGGCGAAGTCCTCGTCCAGACGTCACGGCCTGGCCACTTCGCCCTCCGGGCAGCCCTCGAGCACGACTATGTGGGCTTTGCCGAGCGGGAGATTGACGACCGTCTCGAGCCCGGTTACCCACCGCACCGCCGGTTGGCGAACGTCGTCGCCTCGGGACGATCGGAAACGCGGGTGACGGACATGGCCGGGAGCCTGGCAGATTGGACGAGGGGTCTGATCCGGTCGCGCTCCCTCGCCGGTGTCGACGTTGTCGGCCCCGCCCCCTGCCCCATCGACCGGCTCAGGGGCCGCTGGCGCTGGCACTTCCTTCTCAAGTCCGACGGGGCGCGTCCGTTGGGCTCCGTATTGCGCTACCTGGCCGTCCACCACGGGCAGCCCTCGGGCGACCTACGGATCGAGATCGACCGCGACCCGGAGTCACTGCTGTAGGGAGACGCCCAAGCCCGGCTCGTCGCCGAGGACGATCCTGGCCCCCTCCAGGTGCGGCCCGTGGAACGGATCGGACTTGAGCAGCGCGGCGCCGTCCAGATCCGCGTAGTCCACCAGCGGCGAGAGATGGGCGGCCGGAGCTATTCCAAGGCTGGTCTCGATCATGCAACCAAGCATGACCTTCAATCCGCAGGCGCGCGCCGTGTGGATCATCCGAAGAGCTTCTCTCGGACCGCCGCATTTCGCCAGCTTGATGTTGATGCCGTGAGCGCGACCTACGAGCCCAGGGATATCCGAGGAGACGATGCTCGACTCGTCGAGGATGATCGGAAGGGGCGAACCCTCGAACACCTCTCGGAGCCCGTCGCGATCGGTCGGTGGCAGCGGTTGCTCGACGAACTCGACGCCGTATTCCGCCAGGAGTGGGAGTCGAGCCAACGCCTCTTCGGCACTCCAGGCCGCGTTCGCGTCGACGCGCAACACCGCCTCGGGCACAATGCTGCGCACCAGCTCGAGGGTCTCCTCGTCTCGGTCGGTGCCCACCTTGATCTTCAGGATCGGGTACTCGTGAGCGCGGCGGACCTTCTCGGCCACGATCTCGGGCTCGTCGATCCCGATCGTGAACGAGCTGAGCGGAGCGTCGGCGGGCTCCAGGCCCCAGAGCATCCAGAGCGGACGGTCGAGGATCTTCCCCTGCAGATCGTGCAGGGCGGCGGAGATCGCGGCCCTCGCCGAGCCGTTGCCGCTCAGTCGGGCTTCGAGGCCGCTCTCCAGCCGCTCGATCGACTCGGGGTGGGCCGGCTCATCCGCCCCCTCGATCACCGAGCGGTAGGCCTCAAGGGCGTCGACGACGGTCTCCGCGCTCTCCCCGTAGAAGGCCGAAGGATCGGCCTCTCCCCAACCCTCCAGACCTTCGGCCTCAATTCGGACCCAGACGACCGTCTCGCTGTCCCGGGTCGAACGGCTGATCGTAAAGGGGTACTCCAGCTCCAGCCGCAACTTCTCCCAGCTGAGTCTCAAGGCTGCCTCCAGATCCGAACGGGCCGGCGGGCCTGACTCACCCGCGCCAGGGCTCGGACTGGACGCCTTGGGTCGTCACGTCGGGGCCATCGGATCCCATGAAGACGTTGATCTCGGACCTGATCCCGAAACGGCCCTCCAGGTAGACTCCCGGCTCCACGGAGAAGCCAATGCCGGGAATGAGCTCGCGCTCTTCCCTCGTCTCCACCGAATCGAGGTTGGGGCCGAATCCGTGGAGCGCTCTGTCCATTCCGTGCCCGAGGCGGTGCTGGAGGAACTCTCCGAAGCCCGCTTTCTCCAAAATCCGCCGCGACACGATGTCCACCTCGGCACCTGTGAGTCGCTCCCCGGCGCCAGCTCGCTCCTGAATGAAATCCACCGCACCGTCGCGTGCTGCACGGACCGCCTCCCAGGCGTCGTCGAAGCCAGGCGGTCCCTCGGCGCCGAGCACGCCCATCCAGGTTTGGTCCGCGAAGACGGCGTCGGGATGGTCCTCGATCCGGCCCCAGAGGTCGATGAGGAGGACGCCGCCGGGCTCGAGAACAGCCGACTCGCCGGCGACGGGCTCGTAGTGTGGGCTCGCACTGTTCGCTCCCGTCCCCACTATCGTCCCTCCCTCGGCCAGGCCAGCGGAGGCGATCTCGGCCAGAATCCACTCCGATAGATCGTGTTCGGTCATGCCGAGCCCCTGTTCGGCCGCCTGGAGGGCGCGGTGAAACGCCGTCTCGGCGATCGCGCCGATCCGCGCCCCGGCCAACGTGTGCGTCTCGTACCCGCGCTCTCCCCACTGCGCGTACGTCCCCGATATGAGCGGCGCCGAGCTCACCACCCGCGGGCCGAGGCTCTCGATGAGCTCCACCACCCCCGCAGGCACCTGGTCGACGAAGGGCACGGCGTCCCGCTCGGAAACTTCCATCGCCACTACCTGGCAGCCCGCCAGCAACCTCCGGAGGCCGTCTTCCATTTCCTCCCAGCCGACATACGCCTCGAGCTCGCCCTGCCACTCACTCCACGGATCCAGTTCGATCCTGTGCGCGAGCGCGGCGGGCTGCGCGCCCGGACGCAGAAGCAGAAAGATCCTCCTCGAAGGCCCCTCGCCGAGCCCGAGAAGCTCGCACATGACTCGGTTCCGACCCTCCAGGTCGAAAAGCAGCCAGCCGTCGATCGCGTTGCGCCGCAGCTCCGTCGTGGCGGCCTCCGCGAAGCCCTGCGGTAGACGAACCTTCATACGCCGACATCCTCCCTCTCTTGTCGCTCTCGTCTCCGCACCCGTCCGGCACGCACCTCGGTGAGCGTCTCGATGTGGGCCACGACGTTGCGGCCCAGCTCCTCCGGGTTGTACCCCCCCTCGAGCGCGGACACAATTCGTCCCCCGGCGCTCGAGCGCGTCAGCTCGTCCAGCCCGGAGGTCAGTTGGCAGAAATGTTCCTCACGGAGCGTGAAGCCCCCCAGCACGTCCTCGGCGGCCGCATCGAAGCCCGCGGAGATCAGGATGAGCTCTGGATCGAAGGCAGCGGCCTGCTCGATCGCGGCAAGCATCTGGTCTACGTAGCGCTCCGGCGCCAGACCCGGCGCCATGGGGAGATTGAGCGTCGTTCCCTCTCCCGGGCCTTCCCCCGTCTCGTTCCGCGCTCCCGTACCCGGATAGAAGGGACTCTGGTGCATGGAGAGGTAGAACACGTCGGGATCGCGGTAGAAGATGTCCTGGGTCCCGTTTCCGTGGTGTACGTCCCAATCCACGATTAGGACGCGCGATGCCATGCGCGATTCCACGGCGTGACGAGCGGCGATCGCAACCGAGTTGAAGAGGCAGAATCCCATCGCGCGGCTCGCCGTGGCGTGGTGACCTGGCGGACGGACCATGCAGAAGGCGTTGGCATACCGCCCCCTCGTGACCGCCTCGACCGCCCCGACGAGACAGCCCGCCGCGGCGGTCGCGGCATCCCAGGACGCCCCCGAGACGACGGTATCGGGATCGAGGCTCACGAGGCGCCCCTCGGCGAGGGCGGTGTCGACCGCGCTCCGTACGTGCCGCACGTGCTCCGGCGTGTGGGCGAGCTCCAAATGGGCAGCGTCGACCGGGACACCAAGCACGGGCTCGGCGTCGGTCGAGAGCGAGGGCAGCGCCTTCTCGAGCGCGCTCGTCGCGGCGCGCAGCCGGCCTTGATGCTCCGGATGGCGCCAGCCGGTGTCGTGTCGGGCGCAGGCGGGATGGCTGTAGATCGCGGTCTTCGTTGACTCCTCCCTCTCTACTCGGCCCCTCGCGGCCCGATCGGCCGCTCGAACCACGCGTGGCCGTAGACCAACTTAATCCGCGTCAGAGAAGCCAGCGACAGCACTCGGAAGCTCGGTCCCGACTTTGTTGCCGGGTCGCTCGTTCGACACCTACCTTGGCGCCATCGCCCCTGAAAGAGACCGACCCGAATGCGAGCGATGATCGG